>NZ_JAOCFV010000079.1:0-18254 GCF_029842145.1 Stenotrophomonas sp. GD03794 | reverse complement strand
CCAATGCCAGAATGCTCGGCTTCATGTGTTGTCTCTAGCGAGGAGCGTGTGTACACCTTGCTCCTGGACACTCTCGCTGTCCAACACGTGAGCCTACTGGTACACATGCAGCGTGAGCCTACTGGTACGCATGTAGCGTGAGCCTACTGGTACTTGTTGCCTGCAACTGACAAAAGGATCACCTTTGCTGTGCTGCTCGGCAGGGCGGCACCACTAGGTCGGCTGGAATGTTTAGCTCAAGGATCGGCATAGAAGCCATGGGTGGTCGCCGCTGCGCCGCGGCTCTCTTAGTTGCCGCGATGAGGGATCGACAATGTTCAGAACTAGTCACACACATCCTCTGCATATCGCCACGATCGCTGTCGGAGTCAGTGGCGGCGCAGTAGGTGTAACTTTCGCGCCAGGGAAGTTTCAAAAGGCCGCGATGACGGGGCCATGGAGTCGTGACATTGACGTGGACCTTTGCGCGATTCGCCAGTGGGGCGCGGGGTACCTGATCTCCCTGATTGAGCCATGGGAGTTCGATGAGCTTAGGATTGCCGCGCTGCCAGAGCGGGCGATGGCGCAGGGAATCAAGTGGTACGGACTTCCAATCGTAGACGGCGCAGCGCCTAACAGTTCCTTCTTGGAGGCATGGCGCGAGTTGGGCCCAGCACTCAGTAATGAGTTGTTGCGCGGAAGCCGCGCAGTTGTGCATTGTAAGGGCGGGCTAGGACGAGCTGGCACCGTAGCGTGCTTGTTGCTGTTAGAAACAGGCACGGCTGCCACTGGTGAGCAGGCCATGAGCATGGTTCGTCAGGTCAGGCCGGGTGCGATCGAGACGCATGAGCAGGAGGACTTCATACGCGCCTGGAGTCCAGGTTCGGGCAGCTAGGCTACAGGCAACTGACACCGTCGACCGGCCGGACTGCAGAAGTCATAGGTTTTGGACCGCGGGTGCCTAGGTAGCGCTCTTGCTCGATTCCTTGCGTGGGGAGTCCTCGGAAGTCGGCTGGCGCAGCGTCGACAGGATGGTGCACTCAGCTCGCTGTCCGCCGTGACAACTGGCGATTACCCGTTCCAGTTCGTTGGCCATACGTTGCAAGTCTGCCATCCGGGCGCGAATGTCGGACAAGTGGCTGCGGGCCAGACGATCCACATCCACGCACGACAGGCCCTCGTCTCCGGCCAGCTGCAGCAGGCTACGGACCTCTTCCAGGCTGAAGCCCAAATCCCGACCGCGGGCAATGAAGCGCAGGCGCTCAATGTCCGCCAATCCGTAGACCCGGTAACCATTGCCTGATCGTCCCGGCCTCGGGAGCAAGCCGATACGCTCGTAGTAGCGGATCGTCTCCAGATGGCACCCGCTGGCGGTGGCGGCGTCACTAATTTTCATTCGTAGTAGGCTTGACTCCGTAGTAGCTACGGACTTTACCCTCGTGGGCCCTGCCATGCCAGCGGACCGCGCCGGCCCGGCTCCCCTGCGATGGAGAAGATCCGATGAGTGATTGCGGCTGCCACCACGAGGCAAAGAACGCGCAGGAACGGCGCGTGCTGTGGATCGCTCTGGCCCTGAACGCTGCAATGGCGGTGATTGGCGGCATTGCCGGCTGGATCGCCCATTCCACCGGCTTGCTTGCCGACGCACTGGACATGCTCTCCGACGCCACGGCCTACGCCATTGGGTTGGTCGCTATTGGTCGGACGGCGCGCTTCAAGGCCAACGCTGCTTGGGTCAGCGGTAGCGTGCTGCTGATTCTGGGCGTTGGCGTGCTGGTCGAGGTCGGTCGCCGCGTACTCCACGGGGCTGAACCGGTAAGCGGGTGGATGATCGGTACGGCTCTATTGTCGCTAGTGGTCAATCTCGCGGTCCTTCGCATGCTGGCGCCACTGAAGTCTGGCGAAGTACATCTGCGGGCGACGTGGCTTTTCACCCGAGCCGATGTGGTAGCCAACGTGGGCGTGATCCTGGCTGGCCTGCTGGTGTGGTGGCTGGCCAGTCCATATCCGGATTTCGTAATCGGTGCCCTTATCGGCCTCTACGTGATGAAGGAAGCCTTTGAAATATTGGGCGACGCGCGCCGGGCACGCGCCGACGCGCGCAAGACCCCTGCATGACCGCGGGCGGCCAGCTGGGATTTTCCCTGCGCTGGTTGCTGCTGGCGCAATTGGCTGTCGGCCGGTATTTGCCTGAAATCGAGGCCGAAACGCGTGCAGATGCGTATGAGCATCTGCACGCGCCCTTTCGACCGCCAATTTCCGGGTGACGCATGTGGGCGCAGGCCGATCCCTGTGATCTCGAGAACCTTCGGAGTACTTCCATGTCTGTGCGATGGGCGGCCTTGGCCGCGTTGCTGTTAACGGGCGCAGCAGCGATGCCTGCGGCGGCGGTCGAGTTGATGACCTTGGACGATGCCTTTGCACGCGTAGCCCAAACCCATCCCGAGCTGCGTCTGGTCGATGCGCGAGCCACTGTCCTCGTTGCCGAGCGAGATAAGGCGGTGCAGCGCCCACCCTGGACGCTCGGTGCCGAGGTCGAAAACGCGCTGGGCACCGGCGCGGCCGGTGGCTTGGACAGCGCCGAGTTGACCTTGAGCCTGAGTTCGGTGCTGGAGCGCGGCGGCAAGCTCGACGCCCGCCGTACCTTGGCACAAAGCCGGATTGATGCGCTGGCCGTGCAGCGCGAGACCGGGCGCCTGGACTTGCTAGCCGAGACGGCGCAGCGCTATTTGGCTGTCGTTGGTGCCGACCGGCAACGAAGCCTAGCGGACATCGATGTTGGCCAACGCCAGCGAACCGTGGCCGCCGCCAGGCAGCGCCTGCAGGCCGGCGCTTCACCCGAGTCGGTGCTGCTCACCGCGCAGGCAGCGCTTGCGCGGGCCGAGCTGACGCGTGATCGGGCCGAGCAACAGCGACTCGCTGCTCGTCAGCATCTGGCCGCTTTGTGGGGCGAACGTACTCCCAGCTTCGAGGTGGCCCCGGCCGATCCGATGGCCCTGCCGAAGATCGCCTCCATGCAGACGCTGGCCGATGAGTTGGAACGGACTCCGGAATTGGCGCAGTTTGCCGACGCCCGCCGGATCGCGCAGGCACGACTGCAGCTGGCGCGTTCAGCGGCCTCACCGGACCTGTCCTGGCAGCTCGGAGTGCGCCGACTACAGGAGACCGATGACACCGCGCTGGTCGCCAGCTTATCCATGCCGCTGGGTAGCCGCAGCCGCGCACAGCCAGAGATTCGCGCCGGCGAAGCCGAGCTGCAGGTCCTGACGATCGAGCGCGAGGCCAAGGGCCTGTCGCTGTACTCCACGCTGGTCGAAGCCCATGGCCGCTACACCGTGGCACAGGCCGAGGTGGCGCGCCTGCACGGCGACGTGTTGCCGAAGCTGGCCCGAGCCGAGCAGGCCGCTGAGCGTGCCTATCGTGCTGGGGCGATCAGTTACCTGGAATGGGCACAGTTGCAGTCCGAACGCGCCGCCATGGCCCAGCAACAGCTGGACGTCGCCTTGGATGCGCAGCGCGCCCTGATCGAAATTCAACGACTGACCGGCCAGGCGCTTGTCACGCCGCCGGCTGCCGCTTCCACTGGAGAGACCCCATGAATCGCTTTTCCTGGACCGCACTGGGCATGGCCCTGATGCTGGCGGCCTGCAACGCGTCGACCCCCAACGAAGCATCTGAAGGAGGCCACGCCGCTGAGGGCGAAGAGCACGGCGAGCACGAGGAAGCGCCGCTGGAAACCGAGATCGCGGCCAAAGCTGCGCAGGCGGCGGGTATCCAGGTCGCGCCGGCTGGACCCGGTGAGATTGCCGATGAGCATGAGGTGCAAGGGCTGTTGACCCCAATCGATGGGCGCATCGCGCAGGTCACTGCACGCTTCCCCGGACCGGTCCGTTCCGTGCGAGTGGGCGTGGGTGACCAGGTACGCACCGGCCAGGTGCTCGCGACAGTGGAGAGCAACCTCAGCCTGACCACCTACACCATCACCGCGCCGATCAATGGCGTGGTCATGGCGCGTACGGCCACCGTGGGCATGTCGGCGCCTGAGGGCGCCCCGCTGTTCGAGGTCGCCGACCTGTCCACGCTGTGGGTGGACCTGCACATCTTCGGCGCCGACGCCCAGCACATCAGTGCCGGCGTGCCGGTGACGGTCACCCGCTTGAGCGATGGCGTCACGGCGCAGACCACATTGGAGCGCGTCCTGCCCGGCACCGCCACTGCCAGCCAAAGCACCATCGCCCGCGCCACCGTGGCTAATACCGATGGGCTGTGGCGGCCGGGTTCAGCGGTCAAGGCGCGGGTCACCGTGGATCGCCAATCGGCGTCGCTGGTGGTTCCGATCACCGCCCTGCAGACCGCACAGGACCAGGACGTTGTCTACGTGCAGCAGGGCGAGACGTACCACACCCGGCCGATCAAGCTGGGGCGCCGCGACGCCGAACGCGCCGAAGTGCTGGAAGGGCTCAAGGCGGGTGAACGAGTGGTGGTGGCCCAAAGCTTCTTGATCAAGGCCGACATCGAAAAATCCACCGTGGAAGAGGAATGAGGCCCGCCATGCTCGAACGCCTCATTGGTCTGTCCATCCGCCACCGCTGGCTGACGCTGGTGCTCACCGCTGCGCTAGTCGCACTGGGCGTGTGGAGCTACCGTCACCTGTCCATTGACGCCACGCCCGACATCACCAACGTCCAGGTCCAGATCAACACCCAGGCCCCGGGTTACTCGCCGCTGGAGGCCGAGCAGCGAGTGACCTTCGCCATTGAAACGGCCATGGCCGGGCTACCAAAGCTGGACTACAGCCGCTCGCTGTCGCGCTACGGACTCTCCCAGGTCACTGTCGTCTTCAAAGACGGCACCGACCTGTACTTTGCCCGCCAGCAGGTCGCCGAAAGGCTACAGCAGATCGCATCTCAGCTGCCCGAAGGGTTGGACCCAGAGATGGGTCCCATCTCTACCGGCCTGGGCGAGATCTTCATGTACACCGTGGAGGCTGAGCCCAACGCCCGCAAGCCCGACGGCACCCCGTATACCGCCACGGACCTGCGCACCCTGCAGGACTGGGTGATCCGGCCGCAGCTGCGCACCACGCCTGGAGTGACCGAGGTCAACACAATCGGTGGCTTTGAGCGGCAGATCCACATCACCCCGGATCCGGCCCAGTTAGTGGCACTGGGCTTTACGCTGAACGATGTGGTCGCAGCGGTCATGCGCAATAACCAGAACATCGGTGCCGGCTACATCGAGCGCAACGGCCAGCAATTTCTGGTCCGCGTGCCCGGCCAGCTGGCCAATCTGGACGCGATTGGGAACATCGTGCTGGACCGGCGCGATGGCGTGCCCATTCGCGTCCGCGACGTCGCTAGCGTAGGCGAAGGCAAGGAGCTGCGCACGGGTGCGGCGACCCAGAATGGCCATGAGGTCGTGGTCGGTACCGCCTTCATGTTGTTCGGCGCCAACAGCCGGGAAGTCTCCCAGGCGGCCGCGGCCAAGCTGGATGCCGCCAACGCCAGCCTGCCTGCCGGCGTCCATGCCAAGGCCGTCTATGACCGCACCGCGCTGGTGGATCGCACCATCGGCACGGTGTCCAAGAACCTGATCGAGGGCGCGCTGCTGGTGGTGGTGGTGCTGTTCCTGCTGCTGGGCAATGTGCGCGCCTCGTTGATCACCGCGGCGGTGATCCCGTTGGCGATGCTGTTCACCATCATCGGCATGGTGCGTGGCGGCGTGTCGGGCAACCTGATGAGCCTGGGCGCGCTGGACTTCGGCCTGATCGTGGACGGGGCGGTGATCATCATCGAGAACTGTCTGCGCCGGTTCGGCGAGGCGCAGCACGCGCTGGGCCGCCAGCTCAACGATGAAGAGCGCTATGACCTGACCGCCTCGGCCACCGCCGAGGTGATCCGTCCCAGCCTGTTTGGCCTGGGCATCATCGCCGCGGTCTACCTGCCGATCTTCGCGCTGTCCGGGGTAGAAGGAAAAATGTTCCACCCGATGGCGATCACGGTGGTGCTGGCCCTGACCGGCGCCATGGTGTTGTCGCTGACCTTCGTGCCGGCGGCGATCGCCAGCTTCCTGCGCGGCCGTGTGGCTGAGCACGACAACCGCCTGATGCGCTGGTCGCGTGCCCGTTATACGCCGCTGCTGGATTGGGCCCTGCGTCGGCGCGTGGTGGTGCTGGCCGGCGCGGCCGTGCTGGTGGTGGGCTGTGGCGTGCTGGCCACCCGCTTGGGTTCGGAGTTCGTGCCGAGCCTGGATGAGGGCGACATCACCTTGCAGCCCATGCGTATTCCCGGCACCAGCTTGGAGCAGTCGGTGGCCATGCAGGAAACGCTGGAGAAGCGCCTGGCCCAGTTCCCGGAGGTGGCCAACATCTTCTCAAAGATCGGCACCGCCGAGGTGGCCACCGATCCTATGCCGCCGTCGATGGCCGACACCTTCCTGATGCTCAAGCCCCGCGACCAGTGGCCCGACCCGCGCAAGCCCAAGGCCGAGCTGGTGGAAGAGCTGGAGGCGGCGGCCAAGGAGATCCCGGGTAGCAACTACGAGTTCACTCAGCCCATCCAGATGCGCACCAACGAATTGATCTCCGGCGTTCGCTCGGACGTTGCGGTCAAGGTCTACGGCGACAATCTTGACCAGCTGACCCGCCTGGCCAGCCGGGTCGAGCGCGTCCTGCGCGGGGTCCCCGGCGCCGAAGACGTCAAGGCCGAGCAGGTTACTGGCCTACCACTGCTCACCATCACGCCAGATCCAGCGGCATTGGCGCGGTATGGATTGAATCCGGGTGACGTGCAGGACACGGTGGCAACCGCCATCGGCGGTAGCGTCGCTGGCCAGCTGATCGAGGGCGACCGCCGATTCGACCTGGTGGTGCGTTTGCCCGAATCGCTGCGGCAAGACCCGGCTGTGCTTGCGGACCTGCCCATTCCACTGCCGGAGAGCACCAGTATCGATGAGTCCAGCCGTGTAGCCGCTGGTGCCAACGGTGGGCCTCGCACTGTTCCACTACGAGAAGTGGCGAAGATACAGGTAGAGCGCGGGCCCAACCAGATCAATCGTGAGAACGGCAAGCGTCGAGTGGTGATCACCGCCAACGTGCGTGAGCGTGATCTTGGCGGATTCGTTGGCGATCTGCGTACCCGCATCGGCCAGGATGTACCTCTTCCAGAGGGGTACTGGATCGATTATGGCGGCACGTTCGAGCAGCTGATCTCGGCCAGCCAGCGCTTGGCGGTAGTTGTCCCGGTCACATTGGCGCTGATCTTCGCCCTGCTGTTCATGGCCTTCGGCTCGGCCAAGGATGCCGCCATCGTGTTCAGTGGCGTTCCCTTGGCATTGACTGGTGGCGTAATCGCCTTGGCTCTACGCGGAATTCCGCTGTCAATCTCTGCGGGCGTAGGCTTCATTGCGCTTTCGGGCGTGGCAGTACTCAATGGCTTGGTCATGATTGCCTTCATCCGCCGACTGCGTGAGCAAGGCGACGCCCTCGAAGATGCTGTCCGGGATGGCGCCCTGGGGCGACTACGACCGGTCTTGATGACTGCCCTGGTGGCTTCCCTTGGTTTCCTGCCGATGGCTTTGAACGTAGGCGCTGGTTCTGAAGTACAGCGGCCGCTGGCCACGGTCGTAATCGGCGGTATCGTGTCCTCGACCGCGCTGACGCTGTTGGTCCTGCCGGTGCTGTACCGCTGGCTACATCGCGACCGCGGCAGTCGTGGCGATGGCGCTATCCAAGATCCCTCAACCTCATGAACGAGATCAATTTGGAAGAGGTCCGGGCAGCGATGTTCACGGACCCGGGCGTGAAAGCGGTAGACGGCCTGCGGCTCGTCCCAGGCCTGGCACCTGGACGCGCGATTGCGGCCACCATCACTGTCGCTGCCCCCTCGGTGGACCTTGACGTGGTCCACGCTGTGATCGCCCGGGTACTTTTCGATCAATTCGGCATCGAGCGGGCAGTGCTTTCCTTCAACGACCCTGGGCCAGTGCCGCCGCCACCCACGGCGGCGCCCTTGAAGAAATTGTGACCGCTGCAAAGCCCGTACAGATCGTTGCCACGAAGCTACCCTACGTTGCCAGCCGCTCCAGCACTGTACTCGTCACGTCGGTCAGCCATGCCCAGTCCGTGGGCCTACTGCGTGTCCGTGCAAACTGTTGCGGCGCTAAGTCGTTTGAGCTTGAGGGGTATAGACTTGGTGGCCCAAAAGCGCGCACGTGCCGTTATACACAAACGCCACACTCTGCCTCGCCCGGGTGAAGGCGACGTAATACTTGGGTGGCGCCGTTATGCGGGACGCGTCGGCAGTGCGCAGGTACTGCGTCAAAGGCCCATTAGGGAAGATGAGCACACGGCTATAGGTGCGTCCCTTGGACTGACCGAAGTTCATTGCTGGTAGGCCATCGCAAGCCTGCCGTCGGTCATGCCGCAGCACGGCTGGGGCAAACTCCTGCATGTACGCAGTGACATGCTCGGGCGCGACCAGGTATATGCCATCGTGACCGGTCAACTGATCATTGCCTGATTGGGTCCGGGGCATCTGTGGATAGAGCGCGTCGGCCAGATCACACAAGGCCTGCACGCATCGTAAACTCGTGAGGCGGTGATCGATCTGGCACAGGCCGTGCGACTCCCAAAGCTGGAATAACGTCGCCAAGTTCGGTCCGCGGAACTGGCTGTACCGAGGCGCGTAGTTGGTGGCGTAGGTCGCTTGGCGCGTGTCGCCCACTAGCGTAACGCCGATGGGGCTCTTCAACAGGCGCTCAATCAGATCTAGGTCGTAGCCAGCCAAGTCCTGCACTTCATCGACGTACACTTCGTCGTACATGTCCGCCAAGCGCGAGATGACCTGACCATGAGTTAGCTCATCGCAACGAACGGCGAAATCCGAGGCCCGATCCGAGTACATCCTGTCGCCTGCCAGATAGTGGCGGGAAATCTGCGAGCGGGGTGCCCGGTTGTTAGTCCGTCCTTCAACGAACTGAATCGATTCAACCCGTGGCTCGCGACACAGTGCCGCCTGATAAGGTCGAATACACTCGCGTAGCAGAAATCCGTACCAGCTATACAAGGTAACATTCGCGGGCACCGCGCCGGCATGGGCCTCGAATGAGCGTCGAATTTCTTCGAGATTCTCCAAGGTATAGGTGAGCATAGCGATGCGGCGCTGTGGTCGCTCCAAGGCCTGGCGGACCAGCAAGGTGGTCTTGCCAGAGCCGGCTGCCGATAGCAGTACCCGGTTAGGCGATAGCACGCTGGACATAGTCCGGGAACCTGATTGAATGAGGGCTGTTGAAAATGGCTAGAGCCGTATCGGTCTTGTGACCTTTCATGTACTTGAGCAAAGCCACCTCGTCGGCGAATGACTGGGCCAGCACGGTGTTCAGCTCGTCCAGTGAGTTGGCTTTAATAAGTTGTTCTTCCAACGATGGGGCGGTCTCGTCAGAATCGTAGTAGATGGCATTGGGGAAGTCGGCATATCGCTCTTGCACTAGCGCGATATCACCATCGTTGTCGGTGACGACTTTGGCCTGAATACGCAGGCGCTCCGCAATCTGCAAGAAGCGCTTAAACGCCAGTGATTTGACCGAGATGATGTCCACGCCACGGGCCAATGGTGCTACACCGTGGTGATCCAGGTAGGCACGTTGCACGATCAGCTCGTCGGACGGGCCCTCCACCAGAATTACCCGCTTGGCCAGAATCAGTCGCAACGTGTCATGGCCAGGAAGCTTCATGAAGTAATCGTGCGTATCATGCGGCAACTGATCCAGTTTCATCTGGCCTTGGGCGCTGAACAGGATCACATTGTCCACGCCCAACTTGTTCAGAACGAAGCTGCTGTGGGTTGCGATGACCACTTGCTGCGCTGTAGAGAGCGCTGAAATCTTGTCAATCAGCTGGCTCATGCCAGAGAAGGAGAGGTGGTTCTCCGGCTCTTCGATCAGCAGTACATGCGCCGAGCCTGCAGCATGCATAGCCAGCTTCATCTTTACTGCGCTTTGCTCACCCTTGCCAGCTTGGGTGAAAGGAAGCTCATCCAGGTACGGTGACAAGCTGGTTTCCCACGTTGAGCGCGGTGAAGAGTCCACGCCCACCGTCAATGCTTTGTGACTGATGTCCCCCGTGTGCTCAGTGAGATAAGCATTAATGGCGGCAACGTCGCCCTCTTCCGCGAAGCTTTGCCGCATGCGGCGAAAACTCAGAGATAGCGACACGCGCTGCGCTGGGGTAAGCGCCTGTTCGATGATGCTGGCGATATAGCGATCGGCTCCGGACAGTGTCTTGATACCGTGGGTGTCGATGATAGTTGAATCGAACGGGATGGTACGAGCGGTGACACCGTTGTTGGCAAAGGAGTACCAGCGCACCGTGTAGTATTCCACTGGGAGGCTGGTCGCGCCCTGGTGTTGCTGCAGGTAGGCGTTGAATTCCTCGCGATAGTCATCGCTGAGCTCGACCAGCAATCGGACGCCTGCACCGTCTAGACCTAATGAGTTGTTGGTGCCGCGCAAAGACGCCAGCGCGGGATCGTTCCCCAAATAGGCTTCAATGGAGATCCTGGGCGGTGACGCAGGCGTTCCCGCGCGCAGAGCCGCTAAGTACTCCCTCACCGTTGGCTGGTGGAAAAGATAGGGTGTGAGCTCGTAGGTGAGGTTGCGACCATACAGCTGCCCAGTTATCACTGCGTGGATCGCTTCCAGCAAGGTGGACTTTCCCACCTCGTTGTCACCAACCACAAGGTTCATGTGCGCATTGAGCTGCAGATTGAGGTGGCGAAAAGACTTGAAGTTCTCGATAACAATACGTTCGATCGGCATGCTCCATCCCCCGGTGGACTATCCTGTCTCTACAGAACTTTACGCGGCTCGTAAGAACGATGCCAACTGGACTGGATTTGGAAAGAATTTGTTCTGGACAGGCCTGGCGGGCACAGAAGGTAAGCCATCAAAGACTGCTAAATGAACAGGATCCATCGTCTTCGCTCGTCTCACGTATCGGCTATGCGGTTTGGTGGTTGTGACGAGGTGGTGGTTATAGTCCCGACTTTCTTAGTGGTGCTCGGTCACAGACTGCTGGACGTCGTCGGAGCTGTCAGGGAGGCGGCGATTCCCTGGGCCTCTAGATAGTCACGAACAGTGGCAAGGTCGTTGAGTTGACCAGAGCACATGAAGGCCAAGGCCGGGGTCCCCTTGAACGGTGCTGCGCTGTTGGGGCGTCGTAGCCAGCTGTCAGCTTGCTGCTGATCAGGGAAGAGGATGTGCAGTGCCCGGTATATGCCGAGCGCATAGCTGATTCGCTCGAGTGTTTCTGGCCAAAGGCCGTCAGTCACTCCCGCCTCTAGCTGTGCACAAGCAACGTCGATGGGCCTACCCAGGATTGCCGACTGCTCATGAGCGCTTAGTTTCCAAACTTCTGCCATCTTGGTAAACGCGCGCAGAGCAGGTCCTTCCAGGCTGGTGGCGTCACTGGCGATTGGGTAGATCATCCCTCTGGCCTGGGGGAGCAGATGAGTCATGCTACTCCCGTTTCACTCATCGCACCCTTCCGCGATGCGCCGATTGACTAAATGGTTGGCCTACATAGGCGGGCGATGCTCATGTCATCTCGACCGTTCGGTGCGAGGGAGGCCTAACAGCCCCGCCTCGGCCGACGGTCTGGCAGCCGACTGCCTGCCGGCCGCACGTCTGCATTCTATTTCAACGACACGTGGTGGCTGGTAGTGAACAACGTGGTGTGACCCCTTCAGGACCTATAAACACTGAAGGGGACAACAGTGACTACTGGGCCTCTATGCCCTGCCGCAACAGGCCTTATAGGGAAGGCGCCGGCGATGGATTTCACGGCATCATTGGGCTTGGAAGAGGAAATCCATCACAAATGATCCGAGCAGCTCCGCACCGCGACGATGGGCATTATCGGGAAGCGAGTCTGCGAGAGTTCCTCAAGCAGCATCTCCCATCACGCTTCCTGGTTACCAGCGGATTCGTGACCGATCATGATCGAGAGCAAGACAATCAGGTTGATCGATCCTGGCGCCAGATCGACTGCCTCGCGCATGACAAGCAGGACTTTACCCCGCTGTTACGCGCCGATGAATTTTCGATCGTTAGGCCTGAATCCGTTGCTGCGATCATTGAGGTCAAGAGCTCTCTAGAAATAGTGAGGGAAACCGTCCGGATGAGTACCAGCCCATCGTTTCTCACCCCCAAGGGGCGACACTACCGCTGGGCGGGCAGCCTGGTCGAGGCCCTTGAGAACATCAAATCTGCGGTCGACGTGATGGAAGCTGCATCCATCCGCCGCAATACGTACTTTGCGGGAGTAATCGCCTATTCTGCGCGCCCCCTCCGAAAGCTGCCTGAAGCGATGAACTCCGGCGAACTGTTCAAGCAGCTTGGGATTGAGGAAATTGAACATTTGCCCGACTGCATCTGTGTTCTAGACGGCCCCGCCTGGTCCTTCTCATGCGTTGCCGGAACGGATCCGAACGTCCACGGCGATGTGACCACCGACCCTAACTCTTCCTACGCCATTGGATCTCCACGGGACGGCGAGGGAAGCGCACTTCAGATCTTTAGCGCCCATCTGCATAACGCGGTTGCGGTGAATCGGCTACAGCAGCCGCACATGGTCGGAGGGGCGCACTCCGCTGCAGGCTATAGCGCGCAGGAACAGCACTACAGGATCCCCGTCTCATCCAAGCGAATGTTAGGTTCTACGTACAGCAATGCGCACCACACCTCGAACAGATCGACCATGCTTAGCTTGGTCTTCTTGCGCGCGCCGCTCTTTCAGTGTCCGGATCCCTTCCAGCAAGACGCCGATAAGAGCCGGCAGCGGATTCTGATCGGTCCGAACCGAGGCTCTACTACTCAGTAGCGTGCATTGCGACCGGCGGAGCTGCCGTGACCTCTCAAAAGAAACCACTTCCAGGTCACTGCTCGCTATTCTCTCTCTTCTTCTTTTCACCTTTCCGGCGACCAGAACGGTTCACCTCAGGCAACGGCTTGTCCAATGCAAGCAAGTCCATACGAACGTTGTTCGCGTAGGCGTTGTATTGCCATCGACGAAACTGATCAAGAAGCAGATTGTTGGTGTCCTCTAACCGTTTAACCTGCGCTTCCAAGTCAGTGATGCGGCGGATAGCGGCGTCCAACGTGAAATCTCTCGGAAGCGCATCTCTCGCCTCACGCAAATCCTTTTGACGCTGCTGAAACCGCTCCTTGACGGCAGGATAAAGGTACATCGTGTGCTTCGAGATCGAAGGCACGTCCAGCACCTTTGCGGCGCGCTCGCAGAATAGCGGCCAAGTGAGCTTGCCGTCCCAGCGATCCAGCTCACGCATTATCTTTGGCAGCGTTGCCTTGGTGATGATCTTCTTTGGCATGGCGGGTCAGGTAAGAGCCAAGGCAATCATTTTCGGACCAAGCGCATCCATGGAGGGCACTTCGACAACGCCAAGATCCATGAGAGCACGGCGAACCGGAGAAGGATCGTGCCCATCCGGAATCCTGAGGACCGCTCCCTCCAGAACATTGGGATGCTCCAATGCCATCCTCATTGCCTTGACGTGCGCGAGCTTCCACTTGTGATTGTCCACCCAGCGGTCGGCACCAAAGTCGCCATCCTCATGAGCTTTCATGGCCTGCTGGAGCAGTTTTTCCGTCTGCGCCTCCAAGAGGCGAATCCGGTCTAGCGCAACGTGATCACCCTTGATGCAAGCATGCTCCTTGCAGGTCATGCATTCGCGCTGTTTCTGGCACGGTGCCATGGCGTAGTCGTGCACGCACATGCCATAGAGCGTGGCTTTGGCCGTTCCCAGCCGATCAGTCCCAAGTTCCTGATACGTCACCGGTTGACGCTGCTTGATGCGTTCGAGCAATGGGGCAGGCTGCATCGGAAGCAGCCCACGGGCAGCCTCTAGGCGTTCCTCCGGCGAGCGATGGTCGTAATGACGGTTGTCGGAAACCTTTGCGCGACCGGCCCAGCGCGCCAGGCTGTAATCGTCCATGCCCGCCCGTTCTGACATCGTGCTGAGCCAATGACGGAGCTGGTGCGATGTCAACGTGATGCGCGTGCCATCCAAATTCCGCAGGCCCATACGGTCAAAAAGAGATTCGCCGTGGCCGCTGCCAGCGCCCAAGCGCTTATTCACCTCGTTAGCGCTTGGAATCCGCCATGAGTCTGGCCTAATTTCCTTCTCGCGACTGAATTCATTCTCTCGATGCAGGCACAGAGCACTCCAGGTCGTCAGCACCCTCTTCTCATCAAGGAAGGGCCAGTAGAAGCCGCCAAATTCTTTGATGAGATTGGACGTGCCGACATCTTCAGACGAAGACGTGGAGCCTTCGAACGCCGCCCTGACTAACTCACGTGCAGGAGCACCGATTTCGATCAGGCGCCGGACGGCCTCTTTCACGACGTCATGCATGACAGGCACGACCCACTTCTTCGTCGCTCCTTTGCCCTTGGCCGCATTCCAACGCAGGAACATCTGAAGATTACCGTCGTCATCTTCCTCCCACTGGATGCAGTCAATAGGAAGCTTCAGCACTTCGGAGACGCGGCCTGGCGCGGCCATAAGCAGGATGAAGATTGATGAGTAAAACTGACTCTCCCGATCGTCGGCCAGGGCAAACACGTCAGCAACTGCGAGCATTGCCTCATTGGTGGGAAGCTTTTTCATGCGATGGGCCTGTCCCGCTTCGCCGAGATCCTCGGTCAGGATCACCGGCTTCTTGAAAGGAGACTTCCAAGCCGGCAACGACGGGACAAGGCTGTTCTCACGTAAGAAGTCGAATACAGCTTGAAGTTGGAGCCCGGTCTTGTGGTGCACGTCCTCGCTGGAGTAGAACTCCTTGCACTTGTTGGCGCAAACGTCCATTACCGCACCACTCAGGAGTCCGACATCTCCTCGGCCGCAAGCCGCCAGCAATCCTGCCTCCACGCAGCGAAGTGCTTGGAGCATCATTGCCAAGCTCTTGACTGGCCTGTGGCTATATCTGTATCGAATGTATGCCTTTGCGAACTGCATGAATGGTTCGACGAAGGGCGTGAAAGAGTATGAGTTCAGAGGTGCTGTTTTCGTTGCGAAGACGACTATGGTCTCGTTTTGCTGCCACTTGTCGCGATCCCAAGCGCCACCATTCGCGAAGGCAGTCAGACCCTCTTTTGCCAAGCGTATGAAGTCGGCAAGGTTTCCGCTGGCTTCACGCTCAGCGCGGGGAACGAAATGGACGACATCACCCATGGGTGCCCGCCTCCAACAGATTCGCGTCGAGCATCTGAGCCCTCGCATCCTTGCACATCGAAACACAGTGCTCGACAGCAAGGATCAGTTGGTCATTAGCATTAACAATGACGTTGGAACAGCCTGCCTCCCGGGTGCGCTCCTTCTCGGCATATAGGTCCACCAGCACCTCTTCATGCGGCCCGTCGACCCACGGCTGGAAGTGAAAGCATGTGTAGCAGGCTCGGTAGCCGCTAGCGCAGAATCCATAGTTACCGCAGGTCCCCACCGCGTGTTGACGATCATTCGGCACACGGCTCCGCGGATCGTCACCGCGAACTGCCTTACGTTCAGAGTGGACAAGCTTGCCGAGGCAGGCTTGCGCGAAGGGAGCGAGTCGAGCACCCACTAGCTCATTGATGACTACCGCCTCTTGAGCGGTGTTCTCCGTGTACACATGGACGTTCTGGGTGTCGGAATGATCCAGCAACTCGGCGATGATGACTGCACCGAATCCCTCTCGGCGAAGCTTCGTGCCTCGCGTGTGTCGGAATCGCAGTGCGGAAAAACGAATAAACTCACCAGTACGCTCCGAGTGCGCAGTCGACGCCTTCGCGCAACGCTGTAGAGCGGAATCGAGCGAGTCAATTTTTGAATGCAGTTGATCTGGCGCGCCACCCATCAGATAGTCGGTGAGCTCGTCTAAATTTCCAACATCCTCAAGCTTCTTGCGATTGAGAAAGATCGGCACCTCACCTACCAAGGCAGGATCAACCGCCCCCCCAATCGCCTCGAGAACTGCGGCGACGGACTGTCGATGCTGCTGCCGAAGCACCAGATATAGGTCTTCAAGGATGGCAAGAGACCGGTAGGCACCTCGAAAAGCGATGCCACGTTGCTTGGCTCGCGGAATGTTGAGCCTAAACATGGGCGCGCCTTCACCTGTTTCACGAACGAGATCCCGCCCCCTGAGAGCAGCGATCTGGACGGGACGGCGCGCGGTCATCGCCAAGGTGAGCAGATATGCGTAGTCCTCGAATGCAATGTCCTTTCGTGCTACCGCGAGGTTCGCCCAATCCAGGAGCGCAGCCATCTCGAGGTCGGTGTAGGGCCCATTCTCGGGGCAACCACTAGCAACGGCCGCCCCCTTTTCATTCCCCTTTATTCGCCAGCTTTGGAGGAGATCAACGACTTCGCTAGTGACGCCGTCAAATCCGTAGTCATGCCAGGCAAGCAGAAAGCCCTTCAGGCCGCCTAACTGATATTGCTCGTCTGCCGCAAGGCTGGCGCGCCAGTTGATGAGGTCAACCACGGTCACCCGCGACGCTCCTGTATCCCGCAGGTATCGCTTGAAACGCGTCTCCATATTTCGCGCATGACGAGCGGATGCCTCTTCCGCATAGCGCAACAGCGTGGCGCGAAAGCCAGCCTCGGTTCTAGCTTCAACCACCCCCGGCAGCGCTAGTGAAATCTGCACGTCCTTGTTTAATTGCCAATGTTTATCCGAAGGCTTGAAGGGATAACCATCCTTAGACACTGTCTGAGCGGTCGACTTTCCCTCGACATCGACCTGCTTTGGATTAGCGCGAATCACCACCGCCCCCCTTGGAGTTATCGCTACGCTTGGGATGAGCGGCCTGCACCTGACGAGCAGCCTTGTCGCTGGCTTCACGAATGTGACGCCGGTTGTACGTCGCTCCCGATGCCTTGCTGCGATGACCGTTCAGGAAAGCACGAACATCCAGCTCCCTAGCCTCGCTGAACGGCAATGCCTCAGCATCTTCACCCGACCGGATCTTGGCGTTGTGCTTGTCAATGCTGACGGAAAGCTCGTAATTGAAATGGTGTCGAAAGGCGTGGGGATGGATCGCCTCAAAGGCGGGGTCCACCGCGCGCATCCGCGAAAAGATCTGGCTACTCAGAGCTGAGGTGGAGAGTGGCTTGCCCCATGTATCGCCCTTCCTGTGCGAGACAAGTAGATACGGATGCCTTCTGGCGGGGCCGATCCTGGAACGGACATTCAGCATGTAACGGTCGATCTGATTGGCGAGCGCCTCAGGTATCGGTAATGGCCGCTCCTTGGTCTTCGTTACCGGCTGATAGGGTCGCGGGTCATGCTTATCATCCTGATTGCGCCGAACCCAGACGTGCGGCTCATGGCCCAAGTCGAACTGGTCGAGTCGCAAGCTCAATAGCTCTCCTCGTCGCATTCCGGTGTGTCTTAGCAGCCCGAAGATGATGGCATTGCGGAGCTGGACTTCCGGATGCCGGAACGGATTGCGCGGATCACCCTCAGTGCCTATCGCCATGAATCGCTCGACCAACTCGGAGGGTGGCGAGCGCAGATCCAAATCGTCATCCCTCTGTTTTGCCAACCCGCGCGGTCGGTGCTTGCGAATGGTTCTGGCCATCCGCGCAATTTCTTGAGCGGTTCGAGACGAGTTCTGGTGCTGTGTAACGACCGAAGCCGTAAATTCCAGATAGTCGGCAAACGTGCTGATACGGTTGAAATGCTGTTGCCCACCAATGGTGGCCAGCACCTGATTTGAGGCAACTCGCGCCTCGAGAAAATCGATGACGACGCTTCGTTTCTTGTCACCTTCTCCAACTGAACTCAACTCCCGCATGTCGAGCTTGGCGAAATCTCGAAGCGACACTATGTCTGAAACTGTGAGAAGGCGCCCGCTGCGGAACTCGGTGATCAGGTCTCGGCCATTGGCCTGCTCCCAGCGCAGAAGTACAACGATGTCGGCAAGCTTGTTTCGGATCGTGTTGACGGCTGCCCCGGCATTCCGAAGCTGGGAAGTAGCGAACAGGGTCGGGTAGAACAAAGGCACGCCCTGCTCGTCGTGGAGCATTGGAACTCGTTCTCCTTCGCCAAGCACATGAACTGACAGCATGGCCATCACTCTTCTTCTACTGTTTTTGCATATGTACAACTGTATATGAAATTTTCGACTACGCAAGTCAGCGTAGAAAAAAGAAAAGCCCTGTAAAAACAGGGCCTTCCTCGAAGCTATATCACCACTATTGATCTAGTATTCGCTA
>NZ_JAOCFV010000078.1:0-18320 GCF_029842145.1 Stenotrophomonas sp. GD03794 | reverse complement strand
GCGTGTCCTGACTGGGCCTCCGGGCCTCCCCCAGCCAGGTAAAAATCAAGGCGCCAAACGCCTCAACCCCGCGCTTTACTCGGATTCACCAGATTCCCGAAGAAGACCGCGTTGATCAGCAGTCGATCCGTCCCGTGCCAGTACTTGCGATGCGCCGGATCATCGGCAAACAGCACCACGTTGCCCTGCCCCTGCGCCGACACCAGCAGCCACGCGCTGCCTGCCACCCTCGCGCGGTTGCGCTCGGACAGATAGCCATTCACCCGCGGCGGCGTGTCGATGCGCACCACCGTCGAGAACGGGTTCGCGCTTGGCTGCAGCGTCACCGTGTTTTCCTTGTTGATCGCCAGCTGCCGCCGCGGCACCCCGAACGCCAGCGGATGGCTGGTATCCACGTCGGCACTGAGGATGTTGCCGCTGACCCGCTCGATCGCGGCGATGTCACGCTGGTCGCCGAACGCACGGCGGCTCTCGCCAGCGGTTTCTTCTTCCTTGCCAAGCTTCTCGCCGTCGGCCAGCTTCTGTTCGATCGCCCACTTCGAGGCACTGCCGTACGTCACCAGCGAGCCACCGGCCTGTACCCAGCGCTTCAGTGCAGCCACCGCCGTGGCATCGACGCCGGTATAGGTGCCGCCGGACAACACGATGGTGGTGTAGCGGTCCAGCGGCACTTTGCCCAACTGTTGCGGATCCAGCTTGCTGGCCGGCAACCGCAGCTGCTGGTCCAACAGGAACCACGCCGATCCGATTTCGGTGGCGGCCACGCCCTCGCCCATCACCAGTGCCACCGAGGGCTTGCGCAGCGCTTTGACGCCGTCACTGCCGAGGTCGATGCCTTCGCGGCTGCGGCCACTGGACAGCGCGTGCACCTGCACACCTGCCTCGCGTGCGGCGGACGTCACTGCCTCAAGCAGCGCCGTGCCCTGCAGTGGTTGCCCGGCCACCGGAATCACCAGGCTGCCGGCAGCGAAGCTGACATCCCCCTGCGCGGTCGCGGTGGTGAACGGCTGGAATGCCGCGCGTGCATTCACGCCCTTGCCCTGCAGCGCGGCCAGCGCGCGCCCGGCATTGTAGTCGCGCCAGTCGATCGCGTAGGCGAATCCTGCCTGGCCGCCCAGCACCACGCCCGGCTCGGCCGGCAGCGCCGCCACGCGTGCGCCGCCGTCGATGCGGCTGCGGCTACCGGCGAAGGCCACGCCGTAGGCCGGTGCAATCGCGTAGCTGGTGCTGCCGTAGAACACATCGCCCTTGATCGGCGGCGTCTCGGCAAAGATCGAATGCACCAGGCGGAACTGCGCCTGCTGCACCGGCACCACGTAGGCGCTGCCGGCATCGAAGCGCTGACCATCGACACTGACGTCACGATCCAGCGCGCGCACCTCGATGCGATGCAGCAGCAACAGCTCCAGCAAACGACGGGTCAATGCGGGGTCATGCGCATCGCCGAATAGGAAGCTCTTCACCGGCTGCTGTGCGGCCTGCTTCAACGCGCTCTGGAAGAACTGCTTCTGCAGGTCGAACAGGCCGCTGCGCTCGGCTAACGCGCCGCGCACCGTGCCCAGCCCGGTAGCCACCTGGTTGCGGATGGTGAACGGGAACGTCAGCAGACCATTCATCGACTCCTGCACGCGGCCCCGCGAGCTGGCCTGCTCGACGGTAACGCCGACGGCACCGTGGAAATCAGGATAGGTCGAGCCGTACACCGGCGAGAAGTTGTCGAAGTTCTCGCCGGTGTAGTACAGCGAGCCCAGCGCATCCAGCGCCTGCGCGTGGTACTTGGCCAGAGTCTTGTTGAATTCGTACGACGCCGCCGGAATCAGCGGGCTGTGCATGCTCTTCGGCGACGGTTCGAAGTAATAGGTGCTGTCCTTTCCCATCTCGTGGAAATCGATCTGCACGTTCGGGTACCACTGGTGGAACACCTCCACCTTCGGCCGCGAGTCCTGCTGGGTCAGGGCCAGCCAGTCGCGGTTGAGATCGGTGAAGTAGTGGTTGGTGCGGCCCTGCGGGAACGGCTCGACGTGTTCCTTGTCGGCCGGGTCGGCCGAAGCCGGATCGGAGGCCCACGCGTTGTGCCAGTTGGCAGCACGATCACGGCCGTCCGGGTTCTGCGCCGGGTCGAACAGCACAACCGCCTGCTGCAGCCATTGCTGGGTTTCGGCACTGCGGTTGGCCACCAGGTAGTACGCCGTCAGCATCGCCGCTTCGGCACTGGAGGTCTCGTTGCCATGCACGCTGTAGCCCAGCCACACCACCACCGGGCTGTCACCGGCGGCGCTGCGCGGCTGCGCCGGATCGGCCAGGGTCGCGTGCTGCTGGCGGATCTGTTCCAGCCGCGCGTGGTTGCCTGCAGCGGTGACGGTGGCGATCAGCAGCGGGCGACCTTCATAGCTGCGGCCGATCTCGCGCACGCTGATCCTGTCCGAGCGTTTCGCAAGTTCCTGGAAGTACGCCACCAGCTGGTCGTGCCGGGTGTAACGGCTGCCGATCGGGTAGCCGAGGAACTGCTCCGGCGTGGGCACCGCTGCATCGAACGCCGCTGCGTCGGTCACCTGCGGGAAGAAGTACGCGCTCTGCGCCTGCGCCGGCTGCGGCGAGGACAGTGCGGTGGCGGCGGCAAGCAGCAACGGAAGAACGGCACGACGATGCAAGGACACGATGACTCCCCTGGAACACAACGGCAGACAGTCGCGCGGCCGGTCCCTTCAGGTGACCGGCCGCGGCGGATGGATCAGAAGCGGTAATCGAAGCCCAGCGTGAAGTAGCGGCCACGCAGGTCGTACTGGCTGAAGTCGTACGGCGCGCGGATGCCCGGGAACGAGGCGTCGTACGGCGGCGTCTTGTCGGCCAGGTTCTGCACCTTGGCGTACACGGTCAGCTTGTCGATGCCGGTGTAGGCCAGGTACAGGTCGTACTGGCTGTAGCTGCCGACACGCTGCTGCACGGCCTTGGCCGCGGTACTGGCTTCCTGGCGGTAGCTGCTGGTGTAGTACCAGGTCACGGCCGCGTTGAAGTCGCCGTACGTCCAGTCCAGCGTGGTGGTGGCCTTGTCCTTGGGCAGGGTCGCGCCGAGGTTGCTGCCGGCGTAGTCAACCAGCGGGCCGCCGACCACGGTCGGGCGACGGTAGTCGCGCACGTGGGTGTAGGCCGAGGACACGGTGAAATCACCCAGCGCAGCGGTCGGGATGCGCTGGCGCAGCTCGACGTCGATGCCCGAGGTCTTCAGCTCGCTCAGGTTCTGGTAGCGGTTGTAGACCGCCTGCAGCTTGCCGCGCTCATCGCGCTGCACCGCACCGGCCACGTTGTCGTTGACCAGGGTCTGGGTGTTGTTGGTGCCGACCAGGTTGTCGAGCTGGATGCGGTAGTAGTCCACGCTCAGGTTGGTGTTGGCCCACGGCGACAGCACCACGCCGAAGTTCACGCTCTTGGTACGCTCGGGCTTCAGTTCGTTGTTGCCGACGGTGAAGAAGGTCGGGTTCTGGCGCGAGCCCGGCACGTCCGGATCACGCGGATCGACCACGCTGCCGTAGGCGATGCTGGTGCTGTTGGAGTTCTCCGACAGCGACGGCGCACGGAAGCCCTTCGACGCCGAGGCACGCACCAGCAGGAAGTCGAGCGGCTGCCAGCGCAGGCCGATCTTCGGCGAGAACGCATCGCCGAAATCATCGTAGTGATCGGCGCGCGCGGCAGCGGACAGCTCCAGCGTCGATGCCAGCGGCACGTTCACTTCGGCGTAGGCCGCACTGACCTGGCGCTGGCCGTGCACTTCGGCGATGGCCGGGCGCACCTGCAGGCCGGCGTCGATCTGCCACGGGTTGTTGGAATCGAGCTTCTCGCGGCGCCACTCGGCACCGGCAGCGAAGCCGATCTCGCCGGCCCAGGTGTGGCCCAGGCTGCCGGAGATCTTGGCATCGATGCCCTGCAGCTTGGATTCGGCCGGACGCAGCGTGGCGATGTTGATCGAGTCGCGCACCGACTGCGGCGTGGCGGCAGGATTCAACAGGTTGTAACTGCCGGTGGCCAGCGCATCGGCCAGCGCCCAGCGGTTGGCGAAACCGCCAGAGACACTCTCACGCTCGCTGCTGCGCGCGCCGAACGCGGCCACTTCCCAGTCCCACTTCGCGGTGGTGCCACGCAGGCCGAACACGCCGCGATAGGCGGTGGAACGGTTGGTCTTGAGCGTGCCGCCAAGGTCGAAGAAGGTGTATTCGATCGGAATCGCACGACCGTACGGGTTGTACGGATTGTTGGCCGGCAGCAGCGATGACACCGGCTCGGCCAGGCCACTGTCTGCGTTCAAGGCGAAGCGGCCGCTCTCCAGGGTGAAGAACGGGCTGCTGCCGAACCACGCGGTGCTCTTGATCTGGCTGTACAGCACTTCGCCGAAGGCTTCGACGTTGTCGTTCAGGCGGAAGGTGCCGTTGGCATAAGCTTGGTAGCGCTTGGTCGAGGGAATCAGCGTGGTGAACGGCGCCTGGTTGAAGCCGCAGGTATCACCGGCCAGACCGTCGATCGGTGCGCTGGCAACGCGGGTGGTACCGGTCGGGCAGTTACCCTTGGCGTCGAGCATCGGCACCGACACGCCGTTGACCAGGTAGCGCGCGCCCTTGGCCGACCAGCCGTTCCAGCGGCCGCCGGGCTTGTCGGTGTAGATGCCGCTCCTGGTCAGGTTGCGTTCGTCCTGGTCCAGGCGTTCGCGGTTGTAGCCCTGCAGGCTGAAGAGGATGTTGTAGCCATCGGTGTCCAGATCACCGAGGCCGCCGACGAACTTCAGGTTCTGCTCGTGCAGGCCGCCCTGGTCGGCGCCGCCGAAGCTGCCGCCGATCTCGGCGCCTTCGAAGTTCTGCCGGGTGATGATGTTGACCACACCGGCCACGGCGTCGGAGCCGTAGACCGCCGAGGCGCCATCCTTGAGCACTTCGATGCGTTCGACCGCGACCAGCGGCAGCGCGTTGAGATCAACGAACGTATCGGACAGACCACCGGCCGGGAAGCCGTAGTTGGCCAGGCGGCGGCCATTGAGCAGCACCAGCGTGTTCTTCTGCGACAGGCCACGCAGGCCGATGCCGGCCGAGCCGGAGGCCCAGCCGTTGTTGGTGGTTTCGTTGCTGGCGTTGCCGGTGTTGGCCGAGATCGAGCGCAGCACATCGGCCACGGTGGCCTTGCCGGTCTGTTCCAGCTGCTGGCGGCCGATCACCTGCACCGGGTTGGAGGCCTCGGTATCGGTGCGCTTGATGTTGGAACCGGTGACGCGCACGGCGGCCAGGGTGCTGGCTTCGCCACTGGCGTCGGCGGAGGTTTCGGCGGCGGCGGACAAAGGCGCGGCCAGAGCGACGGCCAGGGCCGCCACGAGCAGGGTGTGCTTGGGCATGACGATGTGGGGGAGGTGGAAAGGACGACGAAGTTCCGCAGTAGTCCATGCCTGGCCGGGGTCCGGCCAATAACATCTCTTCATACGGATATAAGAGAAATTATCATCTCTTCATCCGGATGGAAAGAACTTCTTCACGAAGACCCAACATCCGCTCAGGCTGCCCGGCCACCTGCGGCGTACAATCGCGCCATGGAAATCTTCAAAGTCTTCATGCTCGAGGCGGCGCACCGCCTCCCCAACGTGCCGCCGGGGCACAAGTGCGCGCGCCTGCACGGCCACTCGTTCCGGGTGGAACTGAAGGTCGAGGGCGAGCCGGGTGCGCAGACCGGCTGGATCATGGACTTCGGCGACGTCAAGGCGGCCTTCCAGCCGATCTATGACCGCCTGGACCATCACTACCTCAATGACATCCCCGGCCTGGAGAATCCGACCAGCGAGAACCTGGCGGTGTGGATCTGGAACGAACTCAAGCCGAGCCTGCCGGCGCTGAGCGAGATCACCGTGCACGAAACCTGCACGTCGGGGTGCCGTTACCGCGGCCCCACTGCCTGATCAACCCATTGATCTGAAAGGTGTTTCAAAGGCGCCTTGGGCGCCTTTGTTATTTTTGTTGCATTGCCGCATCAACGGCGTATGCTGCATTGCATCAAGCCACTCCCTGATGCCCCCATGGCCGCCGCCTTCAGCGATCGCTTCAGTGATGCCACCCGCCAGCTCGCCGCCGCGGCAACGCGTGCGAACCGGTTGGCGTTGGAGAACGCGGAAAGCATGTTCGGCGTGCAGCTGAAGGTGATGGAGCGCAACCTGACCGCGACCAGCGGCTGGCTGGGCGAACTGGCCCGCAGCGAGGATGCGGCCGGGATGCTCAACAAGGGGGCGCAGCTGTGGCAGGACAACCTGCAGCGGCTGGGCCAGGCCCAGCAGGACGTGGTCGGCCTCGGCCTGCAGGCCGGCAAGGCCTGGTCCGAACTGGTGCAGGGCTACAACGAATCAACGGCGGACGCGAGCAACCACTGACGCGACGCAACGCTCATTGCGTGGGTCCCTCCCCCCACGCAATCCGGACCCGGCAGATCCCTCCCTCTGCCGGGTCTTTTTTTGCCTGGCGTTCGGATCGCGAAGCGCGTCTTCGTCCGGAATCGCCGCGAACTGATGGGCCTCGTCGGGGTGGGCAGGGGCCTGGGCAAATGTCCCCCGGCGCCGGCCGTTGGCCGTCACCTCCTCCTTTACTTTGCCCAGCCCCCTGCCCGCCCCGACGAGGCTCGGCGTGCGGTGAGGAGAGCGCAACGCTCGCGGCAGCCTCTCAATGAGGCGCCGAGGAACTCCGAACGCAGGGCGGATGCCCTTGCGTGCGAAGTAAAGGGGGAGGTGACGGCCAACGGCCGGCGCCGGAGGACATTCGCACGCAAGGGCCTCCGCCCTGCGCCGCGCAGAACAAACCGCCACAAGCGCGTCTTCGTCCGGATTCGCCGCGAACTGATGGGCCCCGCCGGGGCAGGCTTGCGGTGAGTAGAGCGCAGCGCGCGGCAGCCTCTCAATGAGGCGCCGACGAACTCCGAACGCAGGGCGGAGGCCCTTGCGTACGAAGTAAAGGGGGAGGTGACGGCCAACGGCCGGCGCCGGAGGACATTCGTACGCAAGGGCCTCCGCCCTGCGCCTTGCAGAACACACCGCGAAGGAACCTCAGCGCCCGCGACCACCGTGCCAGTGCTGATGCCACGCCTGGAACATCAGCACGTTCCACAGGTGCGTGTGCCACTTGCGCTCACCACGCAGGAACGCCTCCCAGATACCGCGCACGCGCGCAACATCGAAACACCCCTGGTTGCGCAGCAGCTGCGGATCCAGCAGCGCCTCCGCCCAATCGCGCAGCGGGCCGGCCAACCAGCGCGCCATCGGCGGACCGAAACCGCGCTTGGGGCGGTACACCAGCGGTTCCGGCAGGTAGCGCGCCAGCAGGTGCTTCAGAATCCGCTTGTGCTCGCCATCGTGGTACTTCAGGTGCTGCGGCAGGCGCCAGGCCAGGCGCACCACCTCCATGTCCAGCAGCGGCGCACGCGTCTCCACGCCCGCCGCCATGCCCGCGCGATCGACCTTGGCGAGGATGCCCTCGGCCAGATCCATGCGGAAATCCAACAGCTGGATGCGCGCCTCGGCCGGCAGCGCAGTGTCCTGCTGCTGGAAGATCGTCATCGGCTCACGTGCGCCCAGCACCACCTGCGCCGGCTGCCGCCAGCGCGTCACTCGCTGCAGGTAATGCCCTTCCACATCGTTGGCGGCAACCTCGGCCACCAGCGCACGCCAGCCGCCCAGGCGGCCACGCTCCACGTTCATGCGGTTGCCACTGCGCCGCGCCAGGTCACGCACCCAGTCCGGCAAGCCACCGCACAGGCGTGCATTGCGCAGTGCGCGGCCATAGCTGGGATGACCGAAGAACAGTTCATCACCGCCATCGCCGGTCAGCGCCACCGGCTTGCGCGCGCCCAACAGTTCACTGGCCAGCAGCGTCGGCAGCTGCGACGCATCAGCGAACGGCTCGCACCAGACCTGCGGCAGCCGCTGCAGCAGATCCAGGCCCTGCCGCGCGTCCATCCGGTGCAGGTGGTGCTGCACACCCAGATGGCGCGCGACCTGCGAGGCCCAGTCGCTCTCATCATGGCCGGGATCATCGAAGCCGACCGTCCACGCTTCGATCGGAAGCGTCGACTGCGCCTGCATCATCGCCGTCACCAGCGAGGAATCGGTGCCGCCGGACAGGAACGCACCGCAGGCCAGCGGCGAATGCATGCGTGCGGCGATGGCCTTCTGCAGCACAGCTTCCAGCTGGTCGGTCGCCTGCTCCAGGCTCGGCGCCGGCTGCAGCGGTTCCTGCAGTGCGCTCTGCATCGCATCGCGTGCGCACCAGTAGCGCGCGCCCCCCTGCGCGGCCTGGCTGGAGTAACCCGCGGCATGGTCGCTGAGATCGATGCGCAGCATCGCGCCCGCCACCAGCTTGTGGATGCCGCGGTAGATGGTGTGCGGCGCCGGCACATAGTCATGGCGCAGCAGCAGGCTCAGTGCGTCCTGATCAATGCTTGGGGCAAAGCCGGCGAACGCCTGCAGCGCCTTCAGCTCGGAGGCAAACAGGAACTGTCCCTGGTACCAGCCGTAATACAGCGGCCGCTCGCCCACCGGGTCACGGGCCAGCCACAACTCACGCGATTCGCGGTCCCACACACTGAAACCGAAGGCGCCCTCGATGCGCGACAGCGCCCGCTCCACGCCCCACTCGACGATCGCCTGCAGCAGCACGCGGGCATCGCTGCAGCTGCGCGGCAGATCACGCAGCTGCGACTGCAGATCAACGCGGTTGTACAGGCGCCCATCCAGGCACAGCACGTAACGGCCGCAGTCCGAGCTCAGCGGCTGCAGCGGGGTGTCGGTCGGCGCCCGGCAGTGGCCCAATGCGAGGCCGGCCTCGGCGTCGGTCCAGTAGCCGATCCGGCCGCGGCCGCGTTGCTGCAGGGCGCGCAGCATCGGCGCCAGCTGCTGCAGCAGGTGCTCGTCCTCGGCCGGCGGCAGCCAGGCCCCGACCACGCCGCTCATCGGGCACCTCCGCAGCGGCAACGGCGGGACGGGTTCAGCAGGCAGAGGGCGGCGGGCGACATGGGGACGGCACGCGGAACGGAGGAGACTCCATGCTCGGCCCGTCCCCCACCCGGCGTCAGTCGCTTTGCTGTCAGCGATGGTCACCGGACGTATCACGAAGGTAACGTTTTGTAACGGCAACCGGCTATGCTGGGCGCCAAGTTGTTGCCGGGGCTGAGACCCGGCCCGTGCGCCAGCAACCCCGGCTGAATGGCGCCCGCCCCCTGGACCCGGGTGGCCCGACGGCTGGGATAGCATCGCCGCGCTCGTGCCGTGGCGGTACGTTTGCGCCCACGGAGGCCTTGAAAATGCTGGATATCGTACTGGTCGAAGACGATGCCCGCCTGGGTACGATGGTCAGTGACTATCTGCAGCGGCATGGTTACCAGGTCGCCCACGAACGCAGCGGCGAGCGTGCGGTGACCCGGATCCTGGCCGAGAAGCCGGCCCTGGTCCTGCTCGATGTCGGCCTGCCGGACCAGGATGGTTTCGAAGTGTGTCGGCAGATCCGACCCCACTACGATGGCATCATCTGCGTGCTGACGGCCCGTACCGACAACATCGACCAGGTGCTGGGGCTGGAGCTGGGCGCCGACGACTACATCGGCAAGCCGATCGAGCCGCGGGTACTGCTGGCCCGCCTGCGCGCCCACCTGCGCCGCCACCGCCGGGTCGAACCGCGGGATGGCAGCCTGCGCTTCGGCGAGCTGAACATCGACCCGTCCACCCGTAATGTGCACCTGCAGGGCGCCCTGCTGGAGCTCACCACCGCCGAGTTCGACCTGTTGTTCCTGCTGGCCAGCAATGCCGGCCAGATCGTGGACCGCGACGCGCTGCTGCGCGGCCTGCGTGGCATCGCCTTCGATGGCCTGGATCGTTCGATCGATGCCCGCATCTCGCGCCTGCGCCGCAAGCTGGGCGACAACCCCGAGCAGCCGGAACGGATCAAGACCGTCCGTGGCCGCGGCTACCTGTTCAGCCGCTCGGCATGGGGATGAAACGCACACCCTCGGCGATGCGCGGCCACGCCTTCCACTTCCTGCGCTACGGCATCGGCTTCCTGGTTGCCCACCTGTTGCTGATCGTGCTGGGCCTGTGGGCCTGGGATGCCCTGCTGGAAGACCGCACTGAAGCCGGACTGCAGGCCGAGATGCGCGGCACACATGCGCTGCTGCAGCATCGCTTCGCCGAGACTCCACGCGAGCAGTGGCCGGCGCTGGCGCGCGAACTCGACGCCGATTTCGCCTACGCGCTGCGCATGGTGCCGCTGGCCGAGGCAGTAAAGGAGCTGCCGGCCAGCCAACGCCCGCCGTTCAACAACGGCCGCGTGCAGATCGACCTGGAGCACATGCGCAGCCTGCAGCGGATCGGCGACAGCGACTATGCGGTGATGCTGGGGCCGCTGGACGAAGCGCTGCCGGATGAAGGCTGGCAGGACAGCGAAGTATCCGGTGTGGCGATCCTGCTGCTGATCCTGATGGTGGCGGTGGCACTGCCGATGTACGTGATGGTCTACCGGCTGTGGCGCGACGTCTCTCAGTTGGCCCAGGCGGCGCGGCAGATGCGCGACGGCCAGCTGGACACGCGTGCACCGCGTGCCGGTACTGCCCTGGTACGGCCGTTGGCGAATGCCTTCAACCACATGGCCGAGCAGCTGCAGCAGCTGCTGGAAAGCCAGCGCGTGCTGGCGCAGGCGGTGGCGCACGAAGTACGCACGCCGTTGGCGCGGATGCGTTTCGGCCTGGCCGACCTGGAGGACACCGCGCTCGACGATGTGCAGCGCGATGCACTGGGCGGGCTGCGCACCGACGTCGATCGCTTGCAGCACCTCACCGATGCCGGCGTCGAGTACGCCGCACTCGGTCGCTGCCATCAGCTGACCCGCCAGCGCCTGCAGCTGGCGGCGCTGGTACGTGGCGTGGTGGCCCAGTTCGCACCGCTGCCAATGCCGGTGCAGCAGGCGCTGTCACCGGTAGGCCTGGTCAACGTCAATCGGCACATGCTGGAACTGGCGCTGCGCAACCTGCTCGGCAATGCCCTTCGTTATGCGCGGCGGCAGATCCGCATCGCCAGCACGGTCAACGACGGCTGGCTGTGCCTGCAGGTGGAGGACGACGGTCCCGGCATCGCGCCGGAACTGCGCGGCCAGGTGCTGCAGCCTTACGTCCGGCTGGACCCGGGCAGCCCCGGTTTCGGCCTCGGCCTGGCGCTGGTGCAGGTGGTGGCCGACAAGCATGGCGGCCACGTCGAGGTCACCGATTCGGAGTTGGGCGGTGCCTGTATCCGCCTGCACCTGCCGCTGGAGACCGGCGGCATCGTGGAGTGCGAAGCGGCCTGCTAGGCCGCTGGCTCCGCACGCGGCAAGGCAAATACGAACAGCGCGCCCCGCTCGCTGTCGCGCAGCTCGATCCTGCGGCCATGCAGCTGCACGATGCGCTGCACGATCAACAGGCCCAATCCGCCGTTCTCGCCGCGCCGCGCGCCCAGCGCGGCCGGCGCCTGGAACAACTGGTTTCGCAGCGCTGGCGCCACCCCGGGGCCATCATCGGCCACGCTGACCTCCACGCTGTCGGGCGTGGCACGCAGGCGCACCTCGATCTGGCCACCGTCGGGCGCATGCCGCAGCGCGTTGTCGAGCAGATTGGTCAGCACCCGCTCGACCAGGCCCAGGTCGGCGCGGACCAGCGGCAGGCCGGGCGGAAACGCCGCGTGCAGCTGTTGGCCACGCGCCTGCGCGGCCAGCTCGAACTTCTGCAGTACGTCCTGCAGCAGTTCCGGCAGCGCGAACACTTCCCACTCCAGGCGCACTTCGCCATGTTCCAGCCGCGCCAGCTCGAACAGCGCGCGTGCCAGGCGACCGACCTTGGCGCTCTGCGCCAGCGCAATGCCGAGGTAGCGGCGGCGCTCGTCCGGCGACAGCGTGGCGTCCTTCAGCGCCAGCGTTTCCAGATAGCCGTGCAGCGACGACAACGGCGTGCGCAGGTCATGCGAGATGTTGGCCACCAGTTCGCGCCGCTGCAGGTCCTGCTGGCGCAACTGCTGCCATTGCTCACCCAGCCGCTGCGCCATCTGCGCGTGCGCGTGTTCCAGGATCACCAGTTCATCGCGCTCACCGGGCCGCAGTGGCTCTGGCGGCGGCAGTGGGGTCGGCGCGTCGATGTCGAACGTCTGGATGCGCCGGGTCAGCCGCCGCAGTGGGCGGGTCACCCAGTAGAACGCCACCAGCCCGGCCAGCAGGCCGAGGCCCCCCACCAGCACGACTGACCACAGCGTGGTGTTCCATTGGCTGCCCGCGGCGAGATCGTCGGCCAGCATCTGCCGGTGCTCGCCGACCAGCACCACGTACACATAGCCGGCCTGGCGGCCCTGCACGATCAACGGTGCGGCACTGAACACCTTGCGGCCATCGGCACTGCGCGGGTCATCGCCGAGGATCGGCAGTGGCGCACCCGACAGCAGACGGCGCAGCGGTGCCACGTCCACCTTGTTGCGCACCAGATGGCCGCTGGGCGCATCGTGGCCCAGGATGCGTCCCTGGTCGTCCAGCAGATAGACCTCGACGCTGGGATTGACCGCCATCAACTGGCCGAACAGCGCGCGCACCGCGGCATCGCGCATGCCGCTGGTATCCATCAGCTCGCTGCGCTGGGCGATGTGCTCGGCCAGGCCCAGCGACAACCGCTGCACCACCTCCTGCTCGTGGCGGGTGTTGGCGCGCATCTGCAGTGCCAGCAGCGCCATGCAGCACATCAGCATCAGCGCGGCGGTCACCACCGCCAGCTTCTGCCACAGGTTCGGCTTGATCATGCCGCCGCCCCGGCCGGATCGACCAGCTTGTAGCCGCGGCCCCACACCGTCAGCAATCGCCGCGGGTTCGCCGGGTCGGGTTCGATCTTGCTGCGCAGGCGGTTGATGTGGGTGTTGACCGTGTGCTCGTAACCATCGTGCTGGTAGCCCCAGACCTGGTTGAGCAGTTCCATGCGTGCGAACACCTGGTCCGGGTGACGGGCGAAGAACAACAGCAGGTCGAACTCGCGCGGGGTCAGTTCCAGCGCATTGCCATCCACCGACGCGGTGCGCGCCACCGGATCCAGCCGCAGCCCGCCCAGCTCGATCGCACCGGCATCGATGCGCGCGCTCTGCGCCATCGCCTCGGCGCGGCGCAGCAGCGCGCGCACCCGTGCCACCAGTTCCGGCATCGAAAAGGGCTTTGCCAGGTAATCGTCCGCGCCGAGCTCCAGGCCAACGATGCGCTGGGTTTCGCTGCCACGCGCACTGATGATGATGATCGGCACGTAGCGTGCCATCGCGCGTGCGCGCTGGCACACCTGCAGCCCGTCCACGCCGGGCAGCATCACGTCCAGCACCAGCGCATCCCACGGGCCGTCCTGCTCGAGCAGGCGCAGGCCGGCATCGCCGCTGGCGGCATGGGCGACGTCGTAACCCTCATCGCCCAGATGCATGCGCAGCAGGTCGGCGATGTGGGCATCATCTTCAACGATCAGCACGCGTTTGGCGGACATCAGCAGCTCGGGGCCAGTGGGGAGGCTGGCAGCATTGTGGCGCGGGACGGCCGCCGATACCTCACGAAAAATTGAATCCTGCGTGAGGATTCGTTGACCCGGGCGGGCGCAGCATGGCCCCGTCGCCCCTTCCCGGAGTCCGCCATGTCCCTCTCCCGCCGCCATCTGCTGGGCCTGGGCGGTGTTGCCACCGCCGCCGGGCTGCTCGGCCTGGGGGCCTGCAGCCGCGCCGCCCCGGCCGCCGCCGAAGCGCGTCCGTCGCGACAGTTCGAGGTCATGCACAGTGATGCCGAGTGGCGCCAGCGCCTGACCCCGGCGCAGTACGCGGTGCTGCGCCAGCAGGCCACCGAACGGCCGTGGAGCAGCCCGCTCAACAAGGAACACCGGCAGGGCACCTTCGCCTGCGCCGGCTGTGCACTGCCGCTGTTCTCCTCCTCCACCAAGTTCGAAAGCGGCACCGGCTGGCCCAGCTTCTGGGCGCCGCTGCACAACGCCATCGGCGAAGACCGCGACGTCACCTTCGGGATGCTGCGGGTGGAGGTGCACTGCCGCCGCTGCGGCGGCCATCTCGGCCATGTGTTCAACGATGGGCCACGCCCTACCGGACTGCGCTACTGCATGAACGGTGCGGCGATGGTGTTCGTTCCCGGTGCCACTGATGGCACTGCCGACGGCTGGCGGGTGCCGGTCGGTTCTTCCCCTGCTTCCGGAGCCTGACGATGCTGCTGTTGCTGCTTGCCTATCTGGGGGGCGCGCTGACCCTGCTCAGCCCCTGCATCCTGCCGGTGCTGCCGTTCGTGTTCGCGCGTGCCGACCGTCCGTTCCTGCGCAGCACGCTGCCGCTGCTGCTGGGCATGGCGCTCACCTTCACCGTGGTCGCCAGCCTTGCCGCGGTGGGCAGCCAATGGGTGGCACAGGCCAACCAGGTCGGACGCTGGATCGCCCTGCTGCTGATGGCGCTGTTCGCGATCGCGCTGCTCTGGCCGCGGCTGGCCGACCACCTGCTGGCACCGTTCCAGCGCGTGGGTGCCCGCCTGAGCGCACGCGCCGATGCGGCGGATGCCGCGGGGCACGGCGGCGCGTGGACCTCGCTGCTGATCGGCATCGCCACTGGCCTGCTGTGGGCACCGTGCGCCGGGCCGATCCTCGGCCTGGTGCTGACCGGCGCCGCCCTGCATGGCGCCAGCGTCGGCACCACTGCGCTGCTACTGGCCTATGCACTGGGTGCGATCACCGCACTGGCGCTGGCGGTGTGGATCGGCGGCCGGGTGTTCCGCGCGATGCAGGCGCGGCTCGGCCTCGGCGATGTCCTGCGCAAGGTACTGGGCGTGGCCGCGCTGCTGGCCGTCGTGGCGATCGGCCTCGGCTGGGATACCGGCCTGCTGACCCGACTGTCCACGGTCAGCACCGCGCGCATCGAGCAAAGCCTGCTGGACGCAGTGCCGGGCGCGCAGCCGGCTGCACCGCCGATGATGATGATGGCCGGTGCCAATGCCGGTGCCGATGCACCGCTGCCGGTGGAGGGCACCCTGCCCGCGCTGGATGGCGCCACCGGCTGGCTCAACAGCCCGCCACTGAGTCCACAGCAGCTGCGCGGCAAGGTGGTGCTGGTCGATTTCTGGACCTATTCCTGCATCAACTGCCTGCGCGCGATGCCGTTCGTGCACGAATGGGAGCGCCGCTACCGCGACCACGGCCTGGTGGTGGTCGGCGTGCACACGCCGGAGTTCGCCTTCGAGCGTGACCCACGCAACGTGATGAAGGCGGTGCAGCAGCTGAAGGTCGAGTACCCGGTGGCGCTCGACAACCAGTACACGATCTGGCGCGCCTTCAACAACCGCTACTGGCCGGCACAGTACTTCGTCGACGCGCAGGGCAATATCCGCGGCCATCAGTTCGGCGAGGGCAACTATGCGCGCTCGGAACAAATGATCCGTCGCCTGCTGACCGAAGCCGGGCAGACCAATCTGCCACCACCCGCCGATCCCGCTGCCGCCGACCTGAAGGGCGTGGCCGTGCAGGCCGACATGGGCAACCTGCGTTCGCCGGAAACCTACCTGGGCCACGCCCGCGCAGAGCAGTTCGCCTCGCCCGGCGGGCAGCGCAGCGACACCGCGTTCGACTACACGCTGCCGGCCACCCTGGCGTTGAACCAATGGGGACTGTCCGGGCGCTGGACCGTCACCGACGAGGCCGCACAGCTGCAGCAGGCCGGTGGCCGCATCGCCTTCCAGTTCCACGCACGTGACCTGCACCTGGTGCTGGCACCGAGCGAGGACGGCAAGCCAGTGCGCTTCCGCGTCTGGCTGGATGGCAAGCCGCTGCCCGCCGCCGATGCCGGCAGCGATGTCGGCGCCGATGGCAGCGGCGTGGTCAACGAACACCGCTTGTACCAGCTGGTGCGCCAGCGCGGCGCGGTCGGCCCGCATCGCTTCGAGATCGAATTTCTCGATGCGGGCGTGCAGGCCTATGCCTTCACCTTCGGTTGAACCGGGAGGACATGATGAAACTCTCTTTTGAACAAGGTATCGCCGCCGGTGTCGCCGGCCTGGTGGCTGCTGCATTGATCGCTGGCGTGCTGCTGGTCGACCACGGCGCAGTCGCGGCACCGCTGGAAGCCAGCGCGCAGGCCAAGGCACTACCGGCGCCCAGCGGCGACGCCGCGTTCCGCGATGACGCCACCCATGCCAGCGTGGTGTTCGCCGGCGGTTGCTTCTGGGGCGTGCAGGGCGTGTTCCAGCACGTCAAGGGCGTGAGCAATGCGGTGTCCGGCTACATCGGTGGCAGCGCGGCCAATGCGCGCTATGAGCGCGTCAGCGGTGGCCAGACCGGTCATGCCGAGGCGGTGAAGATCGACTACGACCCGCGCCAGGTCAGCTATGGCCAGCTGATGCAGGTGTTCTTCTCGGTGGTGCACGATCCGACCCAGCTCAATCGACAGGGACCGGACCACGGCAGCCAGTACCGCTCGGCGATCTTCAGTGATGACGCACGCCAGCAGGCGGCCAGCCGCGCCTACATCGCCCAGCTCGGCCAGGCCGGCAGCTACCGCGCACCGATCGTCACCCAGCTGGTCAGCGGCCAGCGCTTCTACCCGGCCGAGAGCTACCACCAGAACTACATGACCAACTACCCGCAGGCGGCCTACATCCGCTACTACGACGCACCGAAGCTGGCGGCACTGGGCAAGCAGTTCCCGGCGCTGTACCGGCGCGACGCGGCACTACCAAAAAAAGACGCACGGCCATCCAGCCGTGCGCTTGGAAAGTACCGGCCGTGCCCCGATCAGGCCCGGCCGACGACGACATGCTAGGCTCGCCATCATCATGGGTACAGCACCAGATGGCGGGAAATTCGATGGATACAGATGACCAGGGCGCGATGATCCCACCCCGCTACCAACGGCTGTCCGACGAACTGGCGGAGGCCATCCACGGCGGACGCCTTCCGGTCGGCAGCCGCCTGCCTTCGCTGCGGCAGATGGCCCTGCAGCGCAGGCTCAGCCTGAACACGGTGATTGCGGCCTATCGCCAGCTGGAGGACGCCGGCCTGGTCATTCCGCGGCCCAAAGCCGGCTTCGAGGTCGCGCCGCGATTGTCGGTGCCGGAACGTTCGCTGCGCGACACGCCGTCTGCGCCCACCGCGCCGCTGCAGCAGGTGTTGATGGCTCGCGTGCTGGAGGCACAACGTCGCCCCGGAGTGATCGACCTGGCCTTCGCCGGTCCACGCGGTCGCCAATTCTATCCGGGCGCGCAGCTGGCCCGTCACACCGCGCAGGTGCTGCGCCACGGCCAGCAGACGGTGGAGACCTACGCGCGCCCCAACGGTTCACCCCGGCTGCTGGCGCAGATCGTGCGCCGTGGTCCACGCATGGGCCTGCACACCCACAGCGAGCGGCTGCTGCTGACCCACGGCGCGATGGAAGCCCTGCAGCTGGCATTGCGTGCAGTCACCCAGCCCGGTGATGCGGTGGGCATCGAGGCGCCGTCCTACTTCAACCTGTATCCCTTGCTGGCCAACCTCGGCCTGCAGGCCATCGAGCTGCCCACCCACCCGCAGCACGGGCTGGATGTCGACGCATTGGATGCGCTGCTGGAGCACACCCCGCTGGCCGCACTGGTGGTGATGCCCACCGTGCACAACCCACTGGGCTGCACCATGCCGACCGCCGCCAAACAGCGCCTGGCCGAGCTGGTCAACGCACGGCAACTGCCGCTGATCGAGGATGCGGTGTACGCCGAACTGCAGTTCTGCGAACCGCCGGCGCCCTTGCTGAAGGCCTTCGATCGCGACGGCTGGGTGATGGTGGTCGGTGGGTTCTCCAAGACACTGGCACCGGACTACCGCATCGGCTGGCTGGATGGCGGCCGCTTCGCCGAGCGCATCGCACTGCTCAAGTTCCAGTCCACCGGTGGCGAACCGCAGCTGCTGGGCGATGCGGTGGCGGCGTATCTGGAAGCAGGCAGCTACGAACACCACCTGCATCGCATGCGCCGGCTGTACCGCGAACAGGTGGGACGGCTGCGCCAGCTGGTGGCCGAACACTTCCCGGCCGGCACCCGTGCCACCGAGCCGCAGGGCGGCTTCCTGCTGTGGCTGGAACTGCCGGGCGTGGATACGCGTGAGCTGTTCGAGCGTGCGCTGGCAGAGGACATCGTGTTCATGCCCGGCCAGGTGTATTCACGTGGTGCGCGCTATCGCCACTGCCTGCGGCTGTCGTGCTGCCAGACGCTGGATGCGCGCTTCATCGGTGCGGTGGAGCGGCTCGGTGCGATCGCGAAGGAGCTGGCGGCTGC
>NZ_JAOCFV010000077.1:0-19065 GCF_029842145.1 Stenotrophomonas sp. GD03794 | reverse complement strand
GCTCTTGTTGAAGGTCGCGCTGGCCTGCACGCCGAAGCCGCGCAGGCTGTCGGTCAGCATCTCCAGCGGGAACGACCCGGTCAGCTCCAGCCCCTTCAACGTGCCGCCCTTGCCGTTCTGCGGCGTGGAGAAGGTGCCGGTGGTCAGCACCGGTTCGGTCATGCCCGGTGGTGGCACGTAGTTGCCCAGCAGGCCGCTGAAGTCGTAGTTGTCCACCGACTGCGTGTAGACGTAGCTCTTCAGGTCCTTGTAGAAGATCGCCGCAGCCACGTAGGCCTTCTCGCCGAAGTATTTCTCATAGGACAGGTCCAGCGCGGTGGCGCGCCACGGATCCAGCAGCGGGTTGCCGCCACTGCCGCCGGGGCGGCCGTTGTTGGTATCCACGCCGAATTCCAGGCCGGCACGCATCTGGTCCACGCGCGGGCGTGCCACCTGCTTGGCGGCGGCGAAGCGCAGCGTCTGCTGGTGCGGGAACATGAACACCAGATTCAAGCTCGGCAGCCAGTCCTTGTAGGTCCTGCCGGCAGAGAAGGGCTGGATGTTGCTGCCTGCCGGCTGCGAGCTGTCCCAGTAGCGCGAATCCGAGCTCTGGTCGGTGTGCTGCATCTGCACGCCGATGTTGCCGCGCACGCCGACCACGCCGATGTCGGTGTTGATGTTCAGGCGTGCCCACGCGGTGGTGATCTTCTCCTCGACCGTCCACGACTTGGGAATCAGATAGTCCAGGTTGTCGACCGGGTTGAAGGTCATGTAACGACCGACGGCTGCCGGCACATTCCACGACGGGATGTAGCCGATGCCGGCGAAACCGAGGTTGACCGGGCGGTACTGCAGGTCCGGAGCGATGGTGGATTCGCCTTGGGCGCCGAGCAGGATGTTGCCTTCGGCCTGGGCCTTCTGCTTGCGGCGGTCGGCATAGTTCACGCCCACGTCCACATCCGAGAACCAGCTGGACATGGCTTCGGGAACCGGCAGCGTCGCCGCCAGCTTGGCGCCCTTCAAGCGGTCTTCGACCTCCGGCACCTTGCCGTAGCCGGAACCATAGATCGTGTTGGTCAGGAACAGGCTGTCCGGATTGGAATAGTCGCGCCCCGGCGTGATCTGCGAGAAGCTGTTGTTGTTCACCACCAGGCCGATCGTGTCGAACTGCGGGCGCGGCACCAGCTGCAGGTTGTTCTCCAGGTTGATCTCGCGGCGGGTTGCCTTCGAATAGTTCAGGTCGGCGACCAGCTTCACGCCACCGACGTTGAACTCGTTGTTCCAGCCGAACGCATCGATCTTGTCCTTGCGCTTGTTGTACATGCCGCGCACCAGCGGGTACGCATTGTTGATCGTGCCACCGGTGAAGCTGCCATCGGCATTGCGGCCGACATTGCTGAACACCGGCAGGATCGCGTTGGGATTGTTGCTGTCCTCGCCGTTGCCGCTGAGGCTCAGCTCGAACTGGTTGGCGGTGTCGATCTGCTCGGCTTCGGTATGGAACGCATCGAAGGTGCTGGTCCAGCTGTTGCTGGGGCGGAACTGGATCGTTGCCATCACACCGTCGCGCTTGTTGTTGCCGGTACGGCGCAGCGCCTTGATGCCATCGGTGAAGTAGGTGCCAGGTGCGATTCCGCGACGCTCGCCCTTGTCGGTGTGTTCGGTGGTCCACGGCTCGTACAGGCCGACCTGGTTCTCCTGGATCGGCATGTCGCTGTGCGCGTAGCCAATGGCGATGCCCAGGGTGTTGTCGAAGAACTGGTCGATGTAACTGGCGCTGAAACGGTTGCCATACGGATCGATGTTGGCGGCGCGGCCCAGGGAGCTCTTCTGGTAGCGGCCGCTGACTGCGATCACGCGCTCGCCGAAGCTGAGCGGGCGCGCGGTCTGCATGTCGATGGTGCCTGACAGGCCCTGGCCGACCAGGGCGGCATCCGGGGTCTTGTAGACGGTTACGCCATTGACCAGCTCGGACGGGTACTGGTCGAACTCGACGCCGCGGTTGTCGCCGGTGCTGACCACTTCACGGCCATTGAGCAGGGTGGTGGCGAAGTCGGGCGACAGGCCACGCACGCTGATCACCTGTGCACGGCCAGCCACGCGCTGGGCAGCCAGGCCGGGCAGGCGCGAGATGGATTCGGCGATGCTGACGTCGGGCAGCTTGCCGATGTCTTCGGCGGAAATCGCTTCGACCACCGAGGTGGCGTCCTGCTTGATCGCGATTGCGTTCTCGATGCCGCGGCGGATGCCGGTGACCTGCACCGTATCCAGGTTGGTGGCGGCGGTGGCGGCCGGCGCGGTGGTGTTCTGCGTGGACTGTGCCGACGCCAGCGTCGGCGCCAGGACAACGGCCAGCGCGATGCTCAGCGCGCTGCGCTTGTGGTTCAACATTTTCCCCTCCCAGGCAATGTTGCAGATCGATTCGTGAACGTCCCGGCGTGACCGTGGACGTGCGACGCGGTGGCCGCTGTCGTCGCCGCTATGGTAGGCAGCGCGTTCTTCGCGGGAATCACCCTGCATACGTATTCAATGGCGTTTGCAGGGGTGTAATCGCTTTCAGGTGCCTCGTGCGGTAGTGCCGGCCGCTGGCCTGCAATCACGATCACCGGGTTGCCGGCCAGCGGCCGGCACTGCCGGGGCATTCAAAGCGGCGTGAAACGAATGGCCTGCCCGCCACCCGGCGCAAGCACCAGCGTCAGTGCGTCGGCGCTGGTCACCTCACGGGTTTCGCGCGCGAACGCGAATGGATTGCTGCGGAAATCAGCACCCGCGCCATCGCGGTAGATTTCGGCGCGGTAGCGCACGCCCGGTTCCAGGAAGCCCAGCGATACCGGCAGCACACGGCCGTGCTCGTCGGTGATGCTGCCGAGGAACCAGTCGCGGCTGTTGCGGTCGCGGCGCACGATCGTCACGTAGTCGCCCACTTCGCCATCGAGCACGCGGCTCTGCTCCCAGTCCACCGCGACGTCTTCGATGAAACGGAATGCCTCGCGATGCTGCAGGTAGTGCTCGGGCAGGTCGGCGGCCATCTGGATCGGGCTGTACAGCACCACGTACAGCGCCAGCTGGCGTGCCAACGTGCTGGGAATGGCCTGGCCGTGGCGGCCCTTCAGGCTGAGGATGCCGGGGGTGTAATCCATCGGCCCGGCCAGCATGCGGGTGAACACCAGGTTGACCTCATGTTCCGGCGGGTTCGGCGGCTGGCCCCAGGCGTTGTACTCCATGCCACGTGCGCCTTCGCGCGAGATCCAGTTGGGATAGGTGCGGCGCAGACCGGTGTCCTTGATCGGCTCATGCGGGTTCACCGACAGGTGCCGCCGCGCCGCTTCCTGGACCACCTTCAGGTGGTGGCGCGCCATGAACTGCCCGTCATGCCACTCACGCCACAGCGGGCCGCCCGAGGGATTGCGGCGGTCGACCTGGCCGTCGTCACAGACGTAGCCGGTCTTGAACTGGTCCACGCCCAGCCGCGCATACAGGTCCAGTGCGGTACCCAGCTGGTCCTCGTAATGCTCGATGGCACAGCCGGTTTCGTGGTGGCCGATCAGATGCACATCCTTCTTCAGGCCATACGCTGACAGCGCTTCAATGTCGAAATCGGGTGTGGCACGGGTGAAATCGAAGTCGTAGCCATTGCCCACCCACATGCCGTCCCAGCCCGGATTCCAGCCTTCCACCAGCACGCCACGGAAGCCGTGCGCGGCGGCGAAGTCGATCACCTTCTTCGTCTTGGCGGTGGTGGCCGCATGCTTCGGCCCGGTCGCCCAGCTCTCGTTGTCCAGGTGCATCGACCACCACACGCCCAGGTACTTGGCCGGTTTCACCCAGCTCACATCGCCCAGTGCATTGGGCTCGTTGAGGTTGAGGATGAGGTCTGATTCGACCAGGCCACCTGCACGGTCGGCAATCTGCAGCGTGCGCCACGGCGTGGCGAAGGGCAGGGCACGGCGCACCTTCCAGCCTTCGGCCGAGGGCGACAGCTGCGCGCGCAGGCGCTGGCCCTCGGTTCGCCGCAGCCACATGCCGGCATAGTCCACCAGCGCGGCCTCGTGGATCGCCACGTGTAGCCCATCGCGGCTGCGCAGGGTCATTGGCGTATGCACCAACGGCACCTCATTCAACGGCGTGCGCTGGTACAGGTACTCGTAGTGGATCGGTTCCCCGGCAGGGATCCACCACGCGGTGGAATCCTGTGCGATGGCGAACTCGGTCAGCTCGTCATCGATGATCGCTTCGCGCAGGTTCGGCTGCTCGGGGAATACGTAGCGGAAGCCGAGGCCATCGTCGTAGATGCGGAACACCACATCGAGCCGGCGCTTGCTGCCGGTGGTCTCGGCCAGATGCACGGTCAGCTCATTGAAACGGTTGCGGGTAATCCGGCGCTCGCCCCAGGGCTGTTCCCAGCTGTCATCGACGCTGCGTTGCTGCTGGCCGAGCAGGGCGAAATCGCGGTCCAGGCGGCCATCGCGCAAGGCAAAGCCCAGCTTCGAATCTTCCACGACGGTCTCGCCGAAACGCTCGACGCGATAGCGCGCCGTGCCGCCGTCCAGCACCATGCTGGCCTTGAGCATCCTGCCAGGCGATTCGACAGTGACGACCTGCGGCGCGGCCTGCGACAGCGTGGTCATTCCCAGCAACGCCAGGCCGAATACGTGCGCGAGCACAGTGCGTACAGCAGTGGACGACATCGGCATTTCCCCTCCCAAGGCGCCGTTGGCAGACCCGGACCATAAGCCAGCGCGGCAGGCCCGCTACCGCGCAACGCCATGAATACGTATGCAGCTGGACGCAGCCGACAGCCCCGCGTCTACCATGGGGCCAAGGCACCTTGAGGGAGGGGCCGCGCCCGCCCGCCGGCAACGACGGTGCGGACCTACAACGCGTGCAGAGAGGGAGGGAGGCCGACGGGCGCAAGCCGGTCCGCCGCTTCGATGCTGAAGATCATTTGCCTGACCGCTGCCCTGGGGGCAGCGCTGGGATCGACCGCGCAGGCGGCCGACCTGCAATTCGACGGCCGCCATGCGCGTGCCGAAGCCGCTGCCAACGGCAGCTTCGTGCTGCATGCGCCGAAGGGAGAGGTACGTATCGCGCCCATGCCGATGCGCAGCCAGACCGGCAGCGTGATGTTCGATGCACTGTTCGCGCTGGCCCAGCAGGAGATGGACCAGGACCGCGTGGATGCGATCCGTGATCCCGCCTTCGACGAAGGCCGGCCGGTGCCGTGCGAGTGCTTCCAGACCGGCGCGCGCTGGCCCTACGTGTGGACGCGTGATGTCAGCTTCGCCGCCGACCTGGCGCTGGCGCGGCTGGATCCGCAGCGCACCCGGCAGTCGCTGCAGTTCAAGCTGTCGGCAGCGCGCGATGGCCATACGCCCGGCCTGTTCGTCGCGCAGGACACCGGTTCCGGCGGCAGCTGGCCGATCAGCAGCGACCGCGTGGTGTGGTTCCTGGCGGCACGTCACCTGCTGGAAGATCGCGCGTTTGCCGACCAGGTCTGGCAGGCGCTGCAGGGCACGCTGGCGCAGGATCGCGCGATGGTGTTCGACGCGCAGATGGGCCTGTACCGTGGCGAGACCTCGTTCCTGGACTGGCGCGAGCAGACCTATCCGGACTGGACCCGTGAGGACGTGCGCTTCATCGGTGACTCCTACGCACTGTCCACCAATGTGCTGCACTATCAGGCGCTGCGCCTGGCCGAACGGCTGGCCAGCCAGCACGGCGACGCCCGCGCGGCCGACTACAAGGCGTGGGCCGATGCGTTGGCGCAGCAGATCGATGCACGCTTCTGGCGCGAGGATATCGGCCAGTACATGAGCTACATCGGCGAAGCCGCGCACCCGGTGCCGTACGCCAAGGTCGATCTGCTTGGCCTGTCGCTGGGCATCCTCGCCGAGGTGCTGCCGCCGGAGCGCGCGCACCGTGCACTGGCTGCCTACCCGATGGGGCCAGCCGGCAGCCCGGTGGTGTGGCCGCAGGAGGCGCAGCAGCCGATCTACCACAACCGCGCGATCTGGCCGTTCGTCAGTGCCTACTCGCTGCGTGCGGCACGGCAGCTGGATGATGCACCGCGCATCGCCGCCGAGATCCGCTCGCTGATGCAGGGCGCGGCGCTGGCCGGTTCCAACATGGAGAACTACGAACTGGTCAGCCAGGCGGTGCATGTTGACGAGGGCGCGTTGAGCGGCCCGGTGGTCAACTCCGAACGCCAGCTGTGGTCGGTGGCCGGCTATCTGTCGATGGTGGTCGAGGGCGTGTTCGGCGTGCAGGACGATGGCCGCGTGCAGCCCAAGTTGCCGGCCGTGCTGGTGCCAGAACTGTTCGGCACGCGCCCCCGCATCACCCTGGAAGCCAACGGCAAGCGCTATGTGCTGGAGCGCCCGCAGAACGTGGGCGATGGCCTGCTGGTGGCCGGCAGCACCACCACGCGTGGCACGACCACCACGGTGGAGCTGGTCGCCGCCCCGGCCGCAACCGGTTTTTCTGCCACGACTGCGGATGCCAACGCGCGTGCGCCAGCTACACCGACTGCGCCGCAGGCCAACCGCAAAGGCACTGGCTGGAGCGTCCCGGTTGCGGCTGACCAGACGCTATGGAAGGACGGCAGGCATGTCGCCGCCAGCAATGGCCAGGTGCACATCAGCGACGATGGCCTGCAGCACTGCCTCAGCCTGACCCGGCGCGTGGGTGCATTGGAATCACTGCACAGCCCGACGCTCTGCGTCGGTCCGCAGCAGGTGCTGAAGGGCGAGGATCGCTGGCAGTTCACCTCGGCCAGGGCCGGGCAGGTGCGCCTGCGCCTGCAGTACCGCAACCCGAACGGGCCGATCAACACTGGCGTCACCGCTGCGGTCAAGCAGCTGGTGCTGCAGTGCCCGGGCCAGCCGTTGCAGCAGCATACGGTCACCCTGCCGCACAGCGTGGCGATGCAGGACTCGACCTCGGCGACATTCACGGTGCCCAAGGGGCAATGCACGGTCGCGCTTGAAGAGGGCTTCAACATGAGCGCGCTGCAGCACTTCGCGCACTACACCGGCGGCAAGGGGGGACGCGATGGTGTGCTCAACCAGGCCCAGGTGCAGGCGCTGAAGGTGGCGCCGGTGGCGATGGAAGAGGGCGCACGATGAGTCGTCCCGCCAAACCGCAGCTGTCGTTCTGGCAGATCTGGAACATGTGTTTCGGCTTCCTCGGCATCCAGTTCGGGTTCGCCCTGCAGAACGCCAACGCCAGCCGCATCTTCGAGACCCTGGGCGCGGACATGGACGCGGTGCCCGGGCTGTGGATCGCGGCGCCATTGACTGGCCTGCTGGTGCAACCGGTGATCGGTTACCTGTCCGATCGCACCTGGACGCGCTGGGGCCGTCGCCGCCCGTTCTTCATGATCGGTGCGGTACTGACCACGCTGGCGCTGCTGGTGATGCCGAATTCGCCGACGCTGTGGATCGCCGCCGGTACCTTGTGGGTGCTGGACGCCTCCATCAACGTGTCGATGGAACCGTTCCGCGCCTTCGTCGGTGATCAGCTGGCACCACGCCAGCGGCCGGCCGGCTACGCGATGCAGAGCTTCTTCATCGGCGTGGGCGCCATCGTCGCCAGCTTCCTGCCCTTCATCCTCGCCCGCTTCGGGGTCGCCAATACGGCCGCCGCAGGCGAAGTGCCCGATACCGTGCGCTATGCGTTCTACTTCGGCGCGGTGGTGCTGCTGGCGGCGATCACCTGGACAGTGGTCAGCACCCGCGAGTACTCGCCGGCAGAGCTGGCCGGATTCGATGACGCCGAGCCGCCGGCGCACCACGCAGGGGCTGCGATCAGTGGCCCGGCACCGTGGGCACAGGTGGCCGTATGGCTGGGGCTGGGCGTGCTGCTGGCGCTGCTGATCGCCTGGCGGCAGGGCGACAGGATGCTGTACGTGCTGGCCGGCCTGTGTGCCGGCTATGGCCTGCTGCTGGCGGCCGCGCGTGCGTTGCCGGCCACGCATATGCTGGCCGCCATCGTCGGTGACCTGCGCGCGATGCCGGTGACCATGCGTCGTTTGGCGTGGGTGCAGTTTTTCTCGTGGTTCGCGCTGTTTGCGATGTGGATCTACACCACCGCCGCGGTGGCGGGTACCCACTTCGGCTCGACCGATCCGCAGTCAGCGGCCTACAACGAGGGCGCCAACTGGGTGGGCGTGCTGTTTGGTGCCTACAACGGCTTCGCCGCGCTGGCCGCAGTACTGATCCCGCCGATGGTGCGTGCGATCGGCCTGCGCTGGAGCCACCTGGTCAACCTGTGGCTGGGCGGCGCCGGCCTGGTCTCGCTGATGTTCATCCGCGACCCGCACTGGCTGCTGCTGTCGATGGTCGGCGTCGGCTTCGCTTGGGCGTCCATTCTTTCGCTGCCCTATGCGCTGTTGTCCGACAGCGTGCCGGCCTCGAAGATGGGCGTGTACATGGGCATCTTCAATTTCTTCATCGTGATCCCGCAGCTGGTCGCGGCCAGCGCGCTCGGCTTTGCCCTGCGCGCCTGGCTGGGCGGCCAGCCGATGCATGTGCTGGTGCTGGGCGGCTGCAGCCTGTTCGTCGCCGGCCTGTGCGTGCTGCGGGTTCCGTCCCGTCCGGAGGTGGTGTGATGCGTGGCGCGCTGTCTGTTGCTGTTTCCCTGGTACTGCTGGCCGGCCATGCGGCGGCCGCGCCACGCCCGGACTATGTGGGCACCACCGAACCGTTCGCCAGCGATGCGGTGTACTTCGTGGTCACCGACCGCTTCGTCAACGGCGACCCGTCCAACGATCATCGCGACCAGGGCGGCACGCATCGCACCTTCGATATCCCGGTGCCGTGCACGGACAAGGTGGACGGCAACATCGGCTATCTCGGCGGTGACTTCCGCGGCGTGCTCGACAATGCGCAGTACATCCGCAACCTCGGCTTCGGCGCGGTATGGATCACGCCGATCGTTGACAACCCGGACGAGGCGTTCACCGGCAGCAAGCCGATCAGCTGCACCAGTACGCTGACCGATCGCGGCAAGACCGGCTACCACGGCTACTGGGGCATCAACTTCTACAAGCTCGATGAGCACCTGCCCAGCAAGGACCTCGACTTCGCGGGGTTGACCAAGGGCCTGCATGGCGCGGGCCTGAAGGTGGTGCTGGACATCGTCGGCAACCACGGCTCGCCAGCCTGGACCATGCCGACGCGGCAGCCGCAGTTCGGCCAGATCTTCGACAAGGACGGAGCGCTGATCGCTGATCACCAGAACCTGCCGCCGCAGAAACTGGACCCGAAGCACAACCCGCTGCACGCGTTCTACAACAACGTCGGTCCGGTCGACAGCAAGGAGGGATCGATCTTCGACGGCAACCTCGCCGAACTGTCCGACTTCAACCAGGACAATCCGGCGGTGATGGACTACCTGGTCGGCGCTTACCTGCAGTGGACCGCGCAGGGCGTGGACGCGTTGCGCATCGACACCATCGGCTGGTTGCCGCACCCGTGGTGGCATGCCTTCGTCAAACGCATTCGCGCCGAGCACCCAGGCATGTTCATGTTCGGCGAAGCGTTCGATTACGATGCCGCGCGCATTGCCGAGCACACCTGGCCGGCCAACGCCAACGTCAGCGTGCTCGATTTCCCGTTGCGCGGCGCACTGGAACAGACCTTCGGCACCGCCGGCAAGGGGTTTGAAACCCTGGCCGAGCCGCTGCACCTGAGCGGTGGGCCGTACGCCAACCCGTACGAGCTGATGAGCTTCTACGACAACCACGACATGCCGCGGCTGCAGGCCAGCGACAACGGCTTCATCGATGCGCACAACTGGCTGTTCACCGCGCGCGGTATTCCGGTGGTCTATTACGGCTCGGAAACCGGCTTCATGCGTGGTCGCGCCGAGCATGCCGGCAATCGTGCCTACTTCGGTCAGCCGCGCGTGGACGCTGCCCCGCAGAGCCCGATCTTCGCGCCGCTGCAGCGCATCGCCAGGCTGCGCGCAGCCACCCCGGCCCTGCAGCGCGGCCTGCAGGTGAACGAACGCCTGCAGGGCGACGAGGCGGTGTTCTTCCGCGTGCTGCAGCAGGGCGACGTGGCGCAGACCGCGCTGGTGCTGCTGAACAAGGGGGACCAGGCCAGAACCTTCACCGTAGCGCGTTACGTGCAGGCGGGCCGCTGGCGCGATGCACTGGACGGCGGTTGGTTGCAGGTGGATGCCTCCCTGAAGGCCGACGTGCCCGCGCACGGCGTGAAGGTCTACGTGCTGGACGCCGCCGTGCAGCAGCCGGCATTGCAGGCCGAGCTGGACAAGGCGATGGCCGACCAGCGGGCGCGGGACCAGCGACTGGGACGGTAGTGCCGGCCGCTGGCCGGCAACCCCGGATTCCTGGCACCTGCCTACCGCTCTGGTGGGTGCCAACCTTGGTTGGCACGCTCTTCGAGCAGTCGAGCAAGCTCGACTCTACAATGGACATCCCTCACGCCCCGCCGTACCGCCATGACCGACCTCGCCGCGCAGACCCCGATCGAAACCCTGCTGAAGGCGGCGATGGACGGGGCGGTGCCGATCCGCGCCTTCATGGAAGCCTTCGTCGCCTCCGAGGTGGTGCTCCTGACCGGCAGCCTGGTCACCCCTGACGGCAGCGGCTTCGACCCGCTGCTGTTCGACAAGCAGGGCACCCTGCACGTGGCCGTGTTCACCGACCCGTCGCGGGTGGGCATCTACAGCCAGCAGGCCGAACACCAGATCCGCTGGCGGATGCTGGATGTACTGCGCCGCGTGCCGGGTGGCTATGGCGTGGTGATCAACCCGGGTACTTCGTTGGGCTTTGAGATCTCGCCCAGCGGCATCGGCGAGATCCTGAAGGACTTCGCCCAACGCTGAGCGGCCACCGCGCTATATTTGTAGTGTCGAGCCACGCTCGACTGCCTTTCGCGCAGTGCCAGATCAGTCGAGCATGGCTCGACTCTACAGAACGCTTCCCCATCGAGGCATTGCCATGGAATTCAGGGTACTACCCGCCGATGCACCGGAACGGCAGCAGTTGGCCCGGTGGTACCACGCCGAATGGGGCCGCGACGCTGGCCTGTCGCTGGAACAGGAACTGCAGCGGCTGAACCCGCCACAGGATGCCGAAGGTTTCCCGCACCTGATCGCTGCCTTCGATGACGGTCAGGTGGTCGGTGCGGTGCAGCTCAAGCGCCGGGAGATGCAGGCCTTCCCGCAGTACGAGCACTGGCTGGGCAGCGTGTTCGTGGCCGATAGTCATCGCGGGCGTGGGCTGGCTGGCGGCCTGGTCGAGCAGGCCGCGGCGCAGGCGGTGCGGATGGGTGTGTCCGACCTGTACCTGCAGACCGAGGCCCTGGATGGTGGGCTGTACGCGCGGCTGGGCTGGAAGCCGCTGCAGGAAGCCGACAACCGCAGCTATCGCGTGCTGGTGATGGTGCGCAGGCTGGCCGCATGAGCGCCGCAACGGCCCGGCACTCCCGCTCCGCGCTGATCTTCCTGATCGCGGCCATCGTCGTCGCGCTGGTGTCCATGCCCGTGCTGCGCGCGATAGGCATGGTGCTGTGGCCGGTGTTCGCCATTGCCTGGCTGATCAACCTGGGCGCGGCCTGGCATCTGGCGCAGTGGGCACGCCAGCAGGGCCGTGCAGCGTGGGTATACGGATTGCCGGCAGCGCTCGGTACCGTCGCCTCGATCGTGGTCTATGTGCTGCTGGCGTTGCTGGGGCCGAAGGCAGCAGCGCGTTGAGACTGCGCGGTGGATGACGATGGTGTGCCGAGCATGGCTCGGCACTACAGCGGGGCGGGGTAGTAGAGCAGGGCAGAGCCGGCTTCCAGCGCTTCTTCGTAGAAGACAGCAAAGCCGCGGTAGGCATCTGTGTTGAGTACATCGACCTGCAGATGGCCACAGCGTAGATCCCGGATTTCATCGAAGCCGAAACGGAAGCATTCGGCCAACGCGAGGTCGAATGCATGGCGTTCATCGTCCTGCAGCAGGAACAGCATTGCCTGATGGTGTGCTCCGACGCTGGGTGCGTTCCACTCGAATTTGGCGTTGCCGGTGTATCGACCAGTGAAACCGTAGATCATGACCGGCACGGCAGTTCCCCACAGAGTCCATGTGCTCGAAGCAGCTCCGCCAGCGATGATGCCGGCCGCTCGACCGGCATCACCTCGTCCTTCACATCGTCACCTTGCGCCGGTTGTCATCGCTCACCCGGTCGATCAGCTTGTTGTACGGGTCGAAGCCCGCTTCATCCGGCTTTTCATCCACGGTTACCGTGATCTTCGGCGCGGCGCTGGTGATGTGGTGGCGCTGCAGGTACAGCACCTTCTGGTCGCGCTCCTTGCCCGACGGCCCGTTGGCGAACACGCCGATCTCGACCCAGTCATCCATCGTGCCGTCGCTCTCCTTGCCCTTGCCGTCGGCGTACTGCTTGGCGGCGTGCAGGTCCAGGGTCACCTCGTAGCGGCCGTCATCACGCTTGCGGGCGCTGGCGGCCATCACCCGGTTGTCGTAGAAGCTGATTTTCTCGAACAGGTCGGTGACCAGCTGCTGGCGGTCGGCCGGGGTCTCCGCCCGGATGTAGTCCAGCAGTTCGCGTGAGGTGGTGTACGGCGGTTGCTGATAGCCCTTGTCCTGCAGGAAGCGCTTCAACGCGCGGTTCAGCGCCTGCTCGCCGATTTCCTCGCGCAGCCGGTAGAACACCAGCGAACCCTTCTGGTAGTGGATGTACTGCTGGTTCTCCACGCGCTCCAGCGGCTGCTCCTCGATGGCCTCGCCACCGCGTCCAGACAGGTAACCATCCAGCTCGCGCTTGAGGAACTGGCGCATGTGCTGGCGGCCGTACTCCTGCTCCATCACCATCAGCGCAGAGTACTGCGACAACGATTCGGACAGCACCGTCGCGCCCTGCACGTTGGCACCGATCACCTGGTGCGCCCACCACTGGTGCGCGATCTCGTGCGCGGTCACGTAGAACACGTAGTCCACCTTGTCCGGATCGCGCAGGTCGGCGATGAAGCCGATGGCCTCGGAGTAGGGGATGGTGTTGGCGAACGACTGCGCGAAACGCGCATAGCCCGGGAACTCGATGATGCGTACCTGGCGGTGCTGGTAAGGCGTGAAGTTGGCTTCATAGTAGGCCAGCGACTTCTGCACCGCTTCGATCATCCGGTCCACGTTGTAGCCGTGCGCCGGGTCGAAGTAGACCTCCACCGGGATGTCCTTGTACTTCGCCCTGCGCACCTCCCAGCGTGCCGACAGGTAGGCGTAGAAGTTCAACATCGGCCGGTCCATGGCGTAGCTGAAGCAGCGGCGGCCATTCACCGTGGTCTCCTTCTGCAGGTAGCCCGGCGCCAACGCCACCTGGTCCGGTGCGGTGCAGACCGTGGTGCGGAAATCGAGCCAGTCGGCGTCGTTGGAAATGTAGGTGTTGGCGCGCGCGGCTTCGTCTTCCAGCTTGGGCATGCGCCGCGGCTCGCCGAGGCCGCGCTTGCGGCGTTCGTTGCGGTCGCTGATCTCGGCACCCTCGTTGTAGCCGAAGGACGGCAGCACGCGGCTGTTGAAGAAGGTGCCGTTGTCGACGATGTTGCTTGGTGCCTGGCCGGCGGTGATGCCGTTGGGTTTCTGCACCACCCGGAAGTGGACGTTGCGGCTTTCACCCGGTTGCAGTGGCGTGGCCAGGCGGTAGATGCGGTAGCCAAGGTCGGCGTCGTGCATCGACAAGGTCTGCCCACCCAGGTCAACCGCGACCAGCTGCTTGTCGTCGCCCATCGAGACATGCACGTCCTGGATCGGCACGGCATGCGTGTTGCGCACCGTCCAGTTTGCATCGATCACCATCGACTGCGATTCGGGGAACAGGTCCACGCGGTTGTCCACCGCCACGATGCGAGGCTGCGGCAGAGAGCGGTACTTCGACAGTTCACGCTCGTAGCGCGCCTGCAGGTCCAGCTGTTGGTCGGGCGAGATGAACTCGTTGCGGATGTTGGTGCTCCAGTACAGCCAGCCGCCCACGCCGATGAAGGCCAAGGCCGCTACGCCAGCGAAGACGCCGGTCGGACCGCGCAGGCGGCGGCCGGCCAGGGCCAGGCGCTGGCGCAGGCCCTGGCTGACACCTCGTACCCAGAAGGCTGACGCCAGGCACATCAACGTCAGCAGGAACACGGCCCAGTAGCCCTGGAACGCCAGTTGCCCGGTCAGGAAGTGGCCGTAGCCGTTCATGTCCAAATAGGGCGCGTTGGGCCAGCTGCCGAAGTTGTACAGGTTCTGCGTGTAGTCGAGCAGGCCGAGCACGCCCTGGCCGATCATCACCACGATCAGCAGCGCATAACCGACGAACTTGTTGTTGGTGAGCACCTGCAGCACCAGCGCCAGGCCCCCCATCAGGATGTAGACCACCGAATCCAGCGCCAGGCTGCGCAGGTACAGCAGCGGCTCAAGATGCGTGTAGCCCTTGGCCAGCTGCACGCCCATCGCCGCCATCGCACCGGCGGTCTGGAAGCAGACGATCACCGCCAGCAGCGCGGTGAACTTGGCCAGCAGCGGTACCCAGTTCGGCACCGGCATGGCGTCCGTCACTTCGTTGATGCGCGCGCTGCGTTCCTTCCAGACCAGCTCGCCGGCGAAGAACAGCACGATGATCACCAGCAGCCAGCTGAAGGCGCCCTGCAGGCCCATGATCATCTGCGAGGTGACCGGCCAGATCGAGGTGCCGTACAGCGTCTGCCGGAACAGCGCGCTGGGCAGGAAGTTGGCCAGGCCCAGTACCAGCAGCACGATGAACGGCACGCTGCGCAGAACGCCGCGTGTATCGAAGCGGACCTGGCGCAGGAACTGCTGCCACGCCGTGGTGGCAGTGAACGCCGGCACCACGCGCGGCAGCGGTGCGCGGGTGGGGCGGACTGCCACCGCATCAGCAACCGGAAGCACCTGCCTGCGGCCCCAGCGGCGGCGGCCACTGCCGCTGCGCTCGGTACGGAACAGCGCGAAGGTGGCGGCGAACAGCACCGCCGCTACGCCGAGCCACAGGGCGCGGTTGGCCAGCAGATAGCCGGCCAGCTCAGGAATTCCACTGTTGCGCTCAGCGGTGGACCAGTAGCGGATCGTGCGGCTGAGTGCGCGCATGCCCAGCGGCTCGCTCAGCACTGCGATCCACGTGTTGTCGATGTCGCGCAGCAGGGCTGCACTGACGCCATACAGCACGAGGTAGGCCACCAGGCCGATGTAGACCCACAGGATCGAACGGGTCAGCGCCGCCAGCAGTGACAGCAGTGCCGTGGTGAACAACAGATTGGGAATGACGATGACCGCGAACGTCCAGGCATAGCCCTGCCAGCTGATCGGGCCCATGCGTTCGGGGTCGACCCACGGCATGAACGGCGCCAGCCACAGGCCGAACGCGATCACGACGTAGACCAGCACGCCGGCCGCCAGGGCGGCGGCGATGCGTCCGGCCAGGTAGTCGCGGCGCTTCACCGGGCTGGCGAAGATCAGTTCGGCTGTGCCGAGCTCGAAGTCACGCAGCAGCGCATTGCTGACAAACAGCGCAGTGACCAGCATGCCGAGCAGGGTGAAGATGCCCAGCATCTGCGCGATCACGGTGGGCGCGTTGCCGTGCACGTTGCCGCTGCCGCCACCGATCTGCACGGCGTCGCTGGAGGCGGCGGCAAAGGCGAGCAGGGCGAACAGCCCGGCCAGCAGCCACAGCAGCGGGGAACGCAGCTGCTCGCGCAGCTCGAAGCGGAAGAAGTCGAGGATCATGGCGTGCTCCGCTCAGGCTGCCGCGCGGGCACGGGCCTGCAGGCGCAGGCGCTGGAAGTACACGTCCTCGAGGTCGGGCGCCACGGTCGCAAAGCCGTCACCGGGGTCGTTGGTGCTGTGTACGTGGATCACCGGGCGGCCACCGACCAGGCGGGTCGACAGCACCACATAGCGCGCCTCGTGGTCGGCCAGTTCCGAAGGATCGACCTGCTTGCGCCAGACCTGGTGCTGCAGGGCGTCGATGGCCTCGGCAGGGCGGCCGGTCAGCAGTACCTGGCCCTTGTTCATGATCGCCATCGTCGGGCACAGGTCGGTCACGTCCTCGACGATGTGGGTGGACAGGATCACTGCCACGTTCTCGCCGATCGCCGCCAGCAGGTTGAGGAAGCGGTTGCGCTCTTCCGGGTCGAGGCCGGCGGTGGGTTCATCGACGATCACCAGCCGCGGGTCCCCCAGCAGCGCCTGGGCGATGCCGAAGCGCTGGCGCATGCCGCCGGAGTACGTGCCCAGCTTGCGCTTGCGCGCGTCCCACAGATTCACCTGCTGCAGCAGCCCATCGACCACCTCGCGGCGCTGGGCGCGCTGGGTCAGGCCCTTGAGCACCGCGAAATGCTCCAGCAGGTCCAGCGCGCTGACTTTCGGGTACACGCCGAAATCCTGCGGCAGGTAGCCCAGCCGGCGGCGCACCGCGTCCTTGTCGCGCAGCACGTCGATCGATGCTTCGCCCGGAATGCTGAGCGTCGCCGTGCCGCTGTCGGCTTCCTGCAGGGTGGACAGCGTGCGCATCAGCGACGACTTGCCGGCGCCGTTCGGGCCGAGCAGGCCGAACATGCCGCGCGGGATGTCCAGGGTGACGTTGTTGAGGGCATGCACGCCGTTGGCGTACGTCTTGGACAGCGAATCGATCTTCAGCATGCGACGTACACCTTTCCGTGGGCGATGTCTGCGCGTTATCCGCGCATCAGCGTCCGTGCGCATCCGCCGTTGGTCATGGGGGGAGAATCCGGCCGTCGTGCGTTGGCAGGGGCGCCGGCCCTGAGGTGCCTACCCGCGCAGCGACGATTCCCGCACCACCAGCTTCACCGGGATGCTCTGGCTCTCCACCGTCTGCCGGCCGATCAGTGCCAGCAGGCGCTCCACCAGCAGCTGGCCGGCCTGCTTGGTGTCCTGCTGCACCGTTGTCAGCGCAGGGGACACAGAGGCTGCCAGTGGAATGTCGTCGAACCCGGTCACCGCGACGTCCTGTGGCACCTGCAGGCCGGCCTCGCGCAGGGCCCGCATCGCGCCGATGGCGATCAGGTCGCTGGCCGCGCAGATGGCGTCGATCGGCGCGTTGCGAGCCAGCAGGGCCTGGCAGGCTTCCTGGCCCGACGCCTCGGTGGTGATCGCATCGTGCTGCAGCGCCGGCTCCGCAGCCAGGCCGTGTTCCTGCAGGGCCGCGACATGGCCGCGGTAGCGCTCCTGGAACTCGGGGTAGTGGCTGGAGGCATGACCGAGGAAGGCAATGCGGCGGCAGCCCTGCTGCAGCAGGTGGGTGGTGATGTCGTGCCCGCCCTGGAAGTTGTCACTGCCGATCGACACGCCGGGCTGGCCGGGCAGGGCGGCGCCCCAGCGCACGAAGTGCGTGCCCTGTTCGACCAGCCGCTGCAGGCGGTCGCGCGATTCGTGGTAGTCGCCGTAGCCGAGCAGGATGATGCCATCGGCCTTGTTGCTGTCCTCGTAATCGGCCTGCCAGTCGGTGGACAGCTGCTGGAACGAGACCAGCAGGTCCTGCCCGTGCAGCGCGCAGGCGCGGGTGATCGAGCCCAGCATCGAATGGAAGAATGGGTTGATCAGCGAGTCGTCGTTGGTCGGGTCCTCGAAGAACAGCAGGGCCAGCGTGCCGGCATTGCGCAGGCGCAGGCTGGAGGCGTTCTTGTCGACCTTGTAGTTCAGCTCGCGGGCGATGCGCAGGATGCGCTCACGGGTCTCGGCGTTGACCATCGGGCTGCCCCGCAGGGCCCGCGACACGGTCGGCTGGGAGACCCCGGCCAGGTGGGCGATGTCCAGGGAGGTGGCTTTGCCTTTGATGGTCATGGGCACGCGGGAGGGGGCAGGGTGGAAGGTGCCTGGGCATGATGCCATGCGGTGGCTGCTGGCCGTCCTGGCCGTCACTGCTTGTGGCCGCGGTCGCGGTCGTGCGACGGTCAACACCATAGCCTGATGGAGCCAAGCGGTGACCTTTCGCCTGTACCCGGGTGTCCCCGACGATTTCGAGGCGCGGATCCGCATCCTTGCGCCAGAGGAGGGTGGGCGTCGCAGCCCGGCCCGGAACGGTATCCGCTGGGACTTCGCCTACGCCGATGACGCCGGGACACCCGAGCTGTTCATGATCTGGCCCGACTTCCGGCACGCTGAGGGCGACAGCTGGGCGACCGAGCTGCCGCTGCCGGTGGGAGAGTCCCTGTTGGCCGGCCTGACCGTGGTCAATGAGGTGCTGAGGGCGGGGCTGCACCGGGAGCGTATCCGGCCGGGCGTGCGCTTCCACTGCCATGAAGGGCCCAAGGTGGTGGCGGTGGGGGAGGTTACGCGGGTCACCGGCCTGCTGCTGGATCGCCCCCTGCTTCGTTGAGGCCGGTTCCGACCCGTATCGGCCGGATTCCCGACGGGCCGGGGGCGAAGGGAATGGTAAGATGCCTCGTTCCGATATCCCCCATTCGCAACCGTGGGAGGTCCAGCGTATCGGCACCCCGTCGGGTGTGCTATCACTGGTCCAGCCCCGGACAACGGAAGAATCCATCTATGGCGCGCGGCATCAACAAAGTCATCCTGGTCGGCAACCTCGGCAACGACCCGGACGTGAAGTACACCCAGGGCGGCATGGCGATCACCCGCATCAGTCTGGCCACCACCAGCGTCCGCAAGGACAAGGATGGCAACCAGCAGGAACGTACCGAATGGCACCGCGTGGTGTTCTTCGGCAAGCTCGGCGAGATCGCCGGCGAGTACCTGCGCAAGGGCAGCTCGGTCTACGTCGAAGGCAGCCTGCGCTACGACAAGTACACCGGCCAGGACGGCGTGGAGAAGTACTCCACCGACATCATTGCCGATGAAATGCAGATGCTGGGCGGCCGTGGTGAAAGCGGTGGCGGCGGTGGCAACTACGGTGGCGATCGCCCGCAGCGCCAGCAGGCCCCGCGCCAGGAGTACGGCGGCGGTGGCGGCGGCCAGCGTGGCGGCCAGGGCGGTGGCTATGGCAACCAGGGCGGCAACCAGGGCGGCGGTTACGGCAACCAGGGTGGCAACCAGCGCCCGCAGCCGCAGCAGGCGCCGCCGATGGACGACTTCGCTGACGACGATATTCCGTTC
>NZ_JAOCFV010000076.1:0-19322 GCF_029842145.1 Stenotrophomonas sp. GD03794 | reverse complement strand
CACGCAGCGGGGTTTTTCTTTGTGCTCAGGAAATACCGGTAGTGCCGGCCGCTGGCCGGCAGGCGCGTTGATGAAACCGCCGCGAGCGGCGGCGCCAACCAAGGTTGGCGACTATCGATGGCAGAGTGCCAACCAAGGTTGGTATCCACCAATGGTGGAGCGCAAAAAAAAGCGGCGCCCTGTCGGGCGCCGCTCAGGCTTGAACCATGGTCAGTCGAGCATGGCTCGACTTACTTGGCCGGGACCTTGTCCTTCATCATCGCGTCGCGGGCAGCCTTGAACGGGTTGCCTTCGTACCAGTTCGGCCAACGATCACCACCGGCCAGTTCCTTGCCCACGCCGTACATCAGCTGCAGGTCTTCCACGGTGCCGTCCAGCTTCCAGGTGGCCGCATCGAACTCGTCCTTCGGGCCGTGGTAACGGTTGGCGCCGTAGTCGGCTGCAGCCTTGCGACCCGCGTCCACGCCACCCTCGCGCAGGTCTTCGCCGCCATCGGCGTACAGGGCTGGCACACCGGCCTTGGCGAAGTTGAAGTGATCGGACCGGAAGTAGAAGCCACTCTGCACCGAGGTCTCACCGTGCAAGGTACGGTCCTGGGCGGCAGCCAGCGGCTTGAGGATGTCCTCCAGCTCCGAGCTGCCGAAGCCGGTGACGGTCACGTCCTTGGCACGGCCGGCCACCGACATCGCATCGATGTTGATCACACCGGCGATCTTGTCCAGCGGGAAGGTCGGATGGGCAACGTAGTACTTCGAACCCAGCAGGCCGGATTCTTCCAGGGTCACCGCCAGGAACACCACCGAACGTTCCGGCTTCGGCTCCTGGTGGGCCATGGCTTCGGCCACTTCGAGAATGCCGGCCACGCCGGTCGCATTGTCGACCGCGCCGTTGTAGATGTTGTCGCCGGTCTCACCCTCATGCTTGCCCAGGTGGTCCCAGTGCGCCATGTACAGCACGGCCTCGTCAGCGCGCTTGCTGCCCGGCAGCACGCCCACCACGTTGCGCGACTGCTTCTGCGCGATCTGGCTCTTCAGGTCGACCGCAGCGGTCGCCTTCAGCGGCACCGGCTTGAAGCCACGCTTGCTGGCGTCCTTGTAGGCCTGTGCCAGGTCCAGGCCGGCACCGGCGAACAGCGCCTTGGCGGCGTCGGCACTCAGCCAGCCCTGCACCGGGATACGTGCTTCCGGGTCATCCTTGGCCGGCAGGTCGTACTGCGGGCCGGCCCAGGAGTTCTTCACCACGTCCCAACCATAGGAAGCGCCGGCGGTGTCGTGCACGATCAGTGCAGCAGCGGCACCCTTGCGCGCGGCCTCCTCGAACTTGTAGGTCCAGCGGCCGTAGTAGGTCATGCGCTTGCCGTCGAACAGCTTCGCGTCATCGACATGGAAGCCCGGATCGTTGACGAACATGACGACCGTCTTGCCCTTCCAGTCCTGGCCGGCGTAGTCGTTCCACTTCTGCTCCGGCGCGTCAACGCCGTAGCCGACGAACACCAGGTCGCTGGCATCGACCTTCACCTCGGCCTGGCCGGTACGGGTGCCGACCACCATGTCGGTGCCGAACTTCAGCTCGGTGGTCTTGCCGCCCTGGGTGATCTTCAACACGGTCGATTCGTCGGCCGTGGTCTCGGTCATCGGCACATCCTGGAACCAGCTGTCGCCGTTGCCGGGCTGCAGGCCGATGCGCTGCATCTGGTCGCGGATGTAGTTGACCGTCAGTTCCTCGCCCTTGCTGCCCGGGGCGCGGCCTTCGAACTCATCCGAAGCCAGGGTCTTGACCATCTCGGCGAAATCGCCGGCGTTGATCTCCGGGGAGAACTGATGGGCGGCCGGCTTCGCAGCGGCGGTGTCGGTGGCCGGCGCGGCGGCCGGCGTGTCTTCGCCTTTGCAGGCACTGAGCGCGGCCGCAGCGGCCAGGCACAGGAGGAGTTTGCGGGGCATCATCGATTCCTGGGAAACAAAGGGCGGCCGCACGTCTTGTACGACCGGTATCAGCGAGTATCACCGAACCCGAAGGCCGGTGCGCTCAGTCCGCGGGGGCGGTTTCGGTATCGAACGGGATCGGCTCGGCGCCGGTGACCGGCCCGATGCGGGCGGTGCGATGCACGTACAGCACCACTTCGCGTTCGAACTGCAGGGAGCCGTTGACCACCGCATTCGGTCCGATGATCACGCGCGGCTTGCGGCTGGCGGTCAGCGAGACGCTGAAGTTCGGTTTGCGCACGTGCACGCCGCCGTTGACCTGCGAGCCGATGCCCACGGTGATGTCACCGTTGACGGTCTCGACATCCTTGCCGACGCGGCTTTCGACCAGACCGATGCCGCCGTTCACGGTTTCAACGCCGCCTTCGACCTCGCTGCCGCGGTCGGTGAAGATGCTGCCGTTGACAGTGCTGACGCTGCCGCGCGCGATGACTTCGCGGCCCAGGCGTACGCCGCCGTTGACCGTTTCGATCTTGCCGGTGCGCGCGCGATCGGCGACCTTGACCCCGCCGTTGACAGTGTCGATGCTGCCGGTCTCGACGCCTTCGCCGACGCGGATGCCGCCGTTGACGGTGTCCAGCTTGCCGTAGCGCTGGCCGGGTTCGGCGCTGATGCTGCCGTTGACCTTGCTGATGTTTTCCTGCGCTGCCACTGGCCCGGTGACCAGCAGTACGCCCAACAGCAGCGGAATGGAGAGAGCTTTCATGGGGACCTCGATGGATGTGCGGCTGGCAGGCCGCGTGCGGAGATGTCACCATTCCCCGGTACCCCCTGCAACTGCCTGAAGTCACTGGAAAGCCCTTGCGCAACAACGCCTTCCCATCACGCCGACATCACATCGCCGCTGCTCGCGGCGGGCGCTGCCTGCTGTTGGGGCTGGCCTTGGCACTGGCGTTGCCGCTGCCGGGGGCCGCGCAGACCACGCGCGAGACCGAGCGCAAGCTGCAGAAACTGCGCAGTGAACTGAAGGGCGTGGCGCAGGAGCGCCGGCAGATCGAGGGCCAGCGTGGCCAGGCCTCGCAGCAGCTGCGTGAGGCCGACGAGAAGGTGGCCCGCACCGGCCGCGCGCTTGCGCAGACGGAAACCGCGCTGCGCGAGCAGGGCCACGCCCTGGCCGAGGCCGAACAACGCCGCAGCACGCTGCAGGTCAACCTCGCCCAGCAGCATCGCGAGCTGGCCGGCCTGCTGCGTGCGGCCTACCAGCTGGGCAACCACGCACCATTGAAGCTGCTGCTGTCGCAGGACACGGTGGCCGATGCCAATCGCGCCCTGGCCTACCACCGCTACCTGCAGCGTGAGCGGGCCCAGCGCATCACCACGCTGACCGCCGACCTGAAGGAACTGGAAGCGCTGCAGGCGCAGATTGCCGAGCGCAAGCAGAAGCTGCAGGGGGCGCAGCAGGACCAGAAGCGGCAGGCAGCGGCGCTGGAAGCCGACCGCCGCGATCGTGCAAAGACCGTGGCCTCGCTGGACGAGCGCTTCAAGGACCAGCGCGAGAAGGAACAGGCGCTGGGCCAGGACGCCAAGGCGCTGGAAACACTGCTGGCCAATCTGCGTGCGGCCGCCGCCCGTGCCGAGGCCGAGCGTCGCGCGGCTGCGCGCCGTGCGGCAGCGGAGAAGGCCGCTGCCGAACGTGCCGCACGCCAGGCCGCGGCACAGGGACGGCCGCCACCGCCCACCAAGGTTCCGCCGGCGGTGGCTTCCGCACCGGCGCCGAAGGTGGGGGGCCTGGGTTGGCCGTTGTCCGGCAACCTGCTGGCCCGCTACGGCGGCAAGCTGCCTGACGGGCGTACCAGTAGCGGCGTGCTGATCGGCGCACCGGCCGGCAGCACCGTCACCGCTGTGGCCGACGGTACCGTGGTGTTCTCCGACTGGATGACCGGCTACGGCATGATCCTGATCGTCGACCACGGCAATGGCTACATGAGCCTGTACGCCCACAACGACACCCTGCTCAAGGACGCCGGTGCACGGGTCAGCCGTGGCGATGCAGTGGCCAAGGTCGGCAACTCTGGGGGCCAAGGGGTCACCGCGCTGTACTTCGAGCTGCGTCGTGGCGGGCAACCGGTGAATCCGGACAGCTGGCTGCAGCGGCGCTGAATCCCCGCTCGCCACGTGCGGGCTGGATTCAACGGGAATTTAGCTGTGCTTCGCGCATAATCGGTGCATGTGCCTTGGGCACCATGCCACCGTCGACAGGAGTGATCCATGCGCGCAGCCCGTACCGCCACCCTCTTGCTGGCCCTGTTGCCAGCGCTGTCCTGGGCGCAGCAGACCGCGCCCGCCCCGAGCCAGGAAACCGGCGGGCAGGCAGCGAGCAGCGAGGAGGCGGTGACCTCGAAGGTGCCGCTGGAGGACATCCGCCGCTTCGTGGCCGTCTACAACGCAGTGCGGGCCGCCTACGTCGATCCGGTCGATGACAAGAAGCTGATGCAGGCAGCGGTGCGTGGCCTGCTGCTCGACCTCGACCCGCACAGCACCTACTTCAACAAGGAAGACGCGCAGGCCTTCGACGAACAGGCCAGCGGCGCCTACGAAGGCATCGGCGTGGAGCTGCAGCAGCAGCCGGACAACGCCAGCATGAAGGTGATCTCGCCGATCGACGACACGCCGGCGGCCAAGGCCGGCATCCTCGCCGGTGACCTGATCATCGCCATCGACGGCAAGCCGATCAGCGCGATCGATGCCAGCGAACCGCTGCGCGGACCGGCCGGCAGCAAGGTGGTGCTGACCATCGTGCGCGAAGGCAAGCCCAAGCCGTTCGATGTCAGCCTCACCCGCCAGACCATCCGCGTGACCAGCGTGCGCAGCCGCCTGCTGGAACCGGGCTATGGCTACATCCGCCTGAGTACGTTCCAGGCCGACACCGGTTCGGACTTCCAGAAGCACGTGCAGCAGCTGCAGAAGCAGTCCGGTGGCCAGCTCAAGGGCCTGGTGCTGGATCTGCGCAGCAACCCGGGTGGCTTGCTGACTGCTGCCGTGCAGGTGGCCGACGACCTGCTCGACAAGGGCAACATCGTCAGTACCCGCGGCCGCATCAGCATCAGCGATGCACGTTTCGATGCAACGCCGGGCGATCTGTTGAAGGGCGCACCGGTGGTGGTGCTGGCCGATGCCGGTTCGGCCAGTGCCTCGGAAGTGCTGGCCGGCGCACTGCGCGACAACAAGCGCGCCCGCGTGGTCGGCAGCCGCACCTTCGGCAAGGGCTCGGTGCAGACCGTGCTGCCGCTGGACAACGGTGACTCGGTGAAGCTGACCACCGCGCGTTATTACACGCCCAGCGGCAAGTCGATCCAGGCCACCGGCATCGTGCCGGAGGTCGAACTGAAGCCGGCCGCTACGCCGGCCGAGGATGCACTGCCGGCCAGCCTGAGCGATTACAGCGAAGCGACCCTGCCGGGTCATCTGCGCGGTGACGACGAGGGCACCGAGGGCTATCACGCCGGTGCGGTACTGCCGGGCGATGGCCCGATCAACGACGCGCTGGCCGAGCTGAAGAACCCGGGTTCGGTGGCTGCACGTTTGAAGGCCGAAGCGGCCAAGGCGGAGGCTGCCAAGGCCGCGAAGGCTGCAGCGGCGAAGCCCGAAGCCAAGCCGGAGCCGAAGGTCGAACCGAAGGCGGACAGCACGCCGGAAACCAAGCCCGCCCCGGTTCCGGCCAAGCCCTGATTCTGCAGAGTCGAGCCATGCTCGGCTGATCTACGAACGAGCGGGTGAGCGTGGAGCCGGCCAGCGGCCGGCACGACCCGGTGTCAGAAGCCGTGGCGCTTGCGCAGGCGGCGGGCGATGGCCGCCCGCACGTAGACCCCGTACACCACGCCGAACACGAAGCCGCCGATGTGCGCCCACCAGGCCACCATGCCGAAGCTGGGGCCGATATGGGCGAATACGACCTGCAACGCGGCCCAGACACCGATCAGCAGGTAGGCTGGGGCGCGCACGAACTCCAGGAACAGGCCGAGCGGGATCACCACGCCCAGCCGGGCGCCCGGGAACAGGGCCAGGTAGGCGCCGATCAGTGCGGAGACCGCACCGCTGGCACCGATGATGATCTGGTCCGGGCTGCCCATGGTGTAGATCGCCACCAGATTGGACACCGCACCGCCGACCAGGAACAGCAGCAGCAGCCGCCACGGGCCCAGCACCCGCTCGGCGGGCAGGCCGAAGATCAGCAGGAACACCAGGTTGCCCAGCAGGTGCGACCAGTCGGCATGCAGGAACAAGGCGGTGAACAGGCGCAGCACGCTGCCGTCCTGCAGGGTCGCCCACCAGTCCAGCGGGTGGGTCAGGCCGGTGGACAGGGCGCCCCAGTCCAGCCAGAGGCTGCCGCGGGCATCGTCCGGACGCGAGATCGACCACAGGAACGCCAGCCACAGTGCCGCAAACAGCACGGGCGTGGCCCAGCGCAGGGCCGCCTTCTTGCGCGACGGGAGGGAGACGAACATGGGCACTAGCCTAGCGTGCGGGCGCTTGCGGCGGGGATTGTCCTGTTCAGCTTTTGGGACGAAAAAACCGCCACTGCTGTTATTGTTTCATTAACAGCTCTGGGTAATACTCGCATACGGCGTCGTATGTCGGGAGGGGAATCCGGCGCGCTCCGATGGGTCCCAGGACCTGCCGGGCGCAGGCGCACTCAGAGCAACATCACCGCTTACCGGAGAGAGAACTACGATGCAAACCGCTTCCACCATTGCCCGTCTGACCCTGCTGGCCGTCGGCGTTGCCGGTGCGCTGGCCGCCGCCGACGCCAACGCTGCCGCCTTCCAGCTGAAGGAAAACAGTGCCAAGGGCCTGGGCCGCGCGTTCGCCGGCTCCACCTCGGCCGAGGGCGACGCCTCGGTCATCGCCACCAACCCGGCCTCCATGCGCCTGCTCGACGGCACCATGCTGCAGGGCGACGTCAGCGCCATCAGCTTCGGTGCCAAGTTCCGTGGCCAGGGCAAGTACGCCAACGGCGCTCCGATTTCCGGCGGCAACGGCGGCGACGCCGGCATGATCGCCCCGGTCCCGGCGGCCTACTTCCACCTGCCGTTCGGCGAGAAGGAGAACATGCACTTCGGCGCCTCGCTGACCGTGCCGTTCGGCTTCAAGACCGAATACGACCGTGACTGGGTCGGCCGCTACAACGGCGTCAAGACCGAGCTGCAGGCGATCGACCTGGGCGTGGCGTTCTCCTACGACGTCAACCCGTACCTGTCGTTCGGTGCTTCGGTGTTCGCCGAGCGTCTGAACGTCGACCTGACCAGCGCCGTCGATACCGGCACCGCGATCAACGCCAGCGCCCAGCAGAAGGCTGCCGCTGCCGTTCTGGCTGCCGGTGGCACCGCCGCCCAGGCTGCTGCCGCCTCGCGTCAGGCCGCTGTCGCCATGGCCCAGCAGGGCTTCGCTCCGGGCACCGCCGATGGCTTCCTGCGCATCAAGGGTGACGAAGTGTCCATGGGCTACACCCTGGGCATGACCGTCAGCCCGGTGGAAGGCACCAACATCGCCTTCAGCTACCGCTCGCAGGTCAAGCACAAGATCAACGACGGCAAGGCCGACTTCACCATTCCGGGCAACGCCGCAGCCTTCCTGGCCGCTGCCGCTCCGGGCACCTTCATCGACAGCAAGGGTCGTGCCTCGATCACCCTGCCGGCCAGCGCCACCGTCAGCTTCACCCACCGCGTGAACGACCAGTGGAAGATCATGGCCGACGTCTCGCGTACCGCCTGGAGCAAGTTCGACCAGATGGCCGTGCAGTATGACTCCAACCAGCCGGACAGCGTGCTGCCGTTCCACTACCGCGACACCACTTTCGCGTCGATCGGTACCGAGTACCGCATGAACGAAAAGCTGACCCTGCGCGGCGGTCTCGCCTACGACCAGACCCCGACCACCGACGCCCACCGCGACGTGCGCGTGCCGGACACCACCCGCAAGTGGCTGTCGCTGGGCCTGACCTACGCGGCATCGGACAAGATGGAATACAGCGTGGGCTACACCCACCTGTTCACCAAGGATCCGAACATCACCTCGACCTCGCCGACCGGCAACACCGTGACCGGCAAGTACAAGGTCAGCGGCGACGTGCTGGCGGCTTCGATGCAGTACAAGTTCTGATCCAGGCGATTGCCTGACGCAGGACGAAGGAGGCCCCGCGCAAGCGGGGCTTTCTTTTTGTGAGGTGGCTCGGGGCATCCATGCATGGCATGGATCTACCGGATCGTCCACGCAGCGCGCGGATCCATGACAATAGGGCGATGAACCTGTCCGATCCGAACTTCCAGCTGGAGCTGGCTGCCAACATTGCCGTCGCCGGCTCGATCCTGCTGGCCGGCCGCAACAACGTGCACACCTGGTGGCTGGGCATCGTTGGCTGCGCCTTGTTTGCCGCCGTGTTCGAACGATCGCACCTGTACGCGGACATGGTGCTGCAGTTCTTCTTCATCGCCATCAGCGTGCTGGGCTGGTGGCAGTGGCTGCGTGGCGACCATGGTGCGCCGCTGCCGATCACCGCGCTGCGGCCGCGGGCATGGGCCTGGCTGGCGCCGCTGGCGGTGGTGGCCACGTTCGGCTACGGCTGGATGCTGACCCGGCTGACCAACGCCTATGCGCCCTACATCGATTCGGCGGTGCTGGTGTTGAGCGTGATCGCGCAGATCCTGATGATGCGGCGCAAGCTGGAATCGTGGTGGGTGTGGCTGCTGGTGAACACCGTTGCGGTGCCGCTGTACTACAGCCGTGGCCTGCACCTGACCTCGATCCTGTACGTGGGCTTCTGGATCAATGCGCTGGTGGCCCTGCGCCATTGGCGGCACCTGATGCGCGACGAGGCCAGGGCGGCCGATGCCGCTGCCTGAGCGCGTTGCGCGCGGCCTGGTAGTGGGCAAGTTCTGCCCGCTGCATCTCGGCCACGAACGCCTGATCGACTTCGCAGCCACGCGCTGCCAGCAGCTGCTGGTGATCGGCTGGTCGCAGCCGGGCTTTGCCGGCTACAGCGCCGAGCGCCGCGAGCGCTGGCTGCGTGCGCGTTTCCCGCAGGCGACGGTGGCGGTGCTGGATGACACGCGACTGGCGGCATTGTGCACGCAGCACGGTTTGCCCGTGCGCACGCTGCCGCAGGACAGTGATGACGAACAGGTGCAGCGCGACTTCACCGCCTGGCTGTGCCTGAACCTGTTCGGTGGGCCAGTGCAGGCGGTGTACACCGGTGAGGACTACGGGGACGGTTTTGCCGATGCGCTGGCAGCCTGCTTCAACGCACCGGTGCGGCATGAACGGCTGGAACGCTCGCCCGATGTCGGCCAGGCCAGTGGCACCCAGCTGCGCGCCGATCCGCATGCGCATCGCCATGGCCTCGCACCGCAGGTGTATGCCGGCCATGTGCAGCGCGTGGCGTTCATCGGTGGCGAGTCCAGCGGCAAGACCACGCTGGCGCGCGTGCTGGCCGAGCGCCTGCAGACCGCCTGGGTGCCGGAGTACGGCCGCACCCTGTGGGAGCAGCAGGGCGGAGAACTGACGCCGGACGATCTGCTAGGCATTGCAATGACACAGCCACAGCACGAAGACGAGGCCGCGCGGCGCGCGCATCGCTGGCTGTTCTGCGATACCACGCCGTGGGTGACGCTGGGGTACAGCGGCTGGATGTTCGGCACGGCACCGGAGCCGCTGCGGCAGGCGGCACGACGACGCTACGACCTGCTGTTCCTGTGCGCACCGGATATTCCGTTCGACCAGGACGGTACGCGTGTGGGCGAAGCCTTCAGGGCGCAGCAGCATGCGTGGTACCTGGCGCAGCTGCAGGCAGAGGGTGTCGAGTACGTGCTGCTGGAAGGCGATCTAGAGATGCGCATCGCACGGGTGCAGGGCGAGCTGGCGAAGCGGGCGGACAACCGGTTCAGTGTCGCCCCGCCTCTGTAGGGCCGATCCAGTGCCCGCATGCACCATGCAAGCCGAGCGTGGGCTCGGCTCTACAGGATGCAGAAGCACAAAAAACCCCGCTTTCGCGGGGTTTTTCGTTCACTGCAACTACTGGGCGATCAGTCGCCCAGGGTCAGCAGCGAGGCGTTGCCGCCGGCGGCGGTGGTGTTCACCGTCACCGTCTTTTCGGTGGCGAAGCGCAGCAGGTAGTGCGGACCGCCGGCCTTCGGGCCGGTGCCGGACAAGCCCTGGCCGCCGAACGGCTGCACGCCGACCACCGCACCGATCTGGTTGCGGTTGACGTAGACGTTGCCGACGTGGACGCCGTTGCTGATGCGGTCGACGGTCTCGTCAATGCGCGAATGCACGCCCAGGGTCAGGCCGTAACCGGTGGCGTTGATCTGGTCGATCACCGTGTCGAGCTGGTCGCCCTTCCAGCGGATCACGTGCAGGACCGGCCCGAAGATTTCCTTGTGCAGCTGGCCCAGGTCCTTCAGCTCATACGCGCGCGGTGCGAAGAAGGTGCCGTTGGCCGCTTCGGCGGACAGCTCGGCGGCGGCGATCAGGCGCGCTTCGCGGTCCATGCGTTCGGCGTGGTCCTGCAGGATCTTCAGTGCATCGGCGTCGATCACCGGGCCGACGTCGGTGGACAGCAGGCCCGGATTGCCGACCTTCAGTTCCTTCATCGCGCCGGCCAGCATGGTCATCACCTTGTCGGCGATGTCGTCCTGCACGAACAGCACGCGCGCGGCCGAGCAGCGCTGGCCGGCGGAGGTGAAGGCCGAACCGATCGCGTCCTTGACCAGCTGTTCCGGCAGCGCCGAGGAGTCGGCGATGAAGGCGTTCTGGCCGCCGGTCTCGGCGATCAGCACACCGATGGCGGCGTCACGCGCAGCCATGGCGCGGTTGATCGCACGTGCGGTGTCGGTGGAGCCGGTGAAGGCCACGCCAGCCACGCGCGGGTCGGCGGTCAGCGCGGCGCCGACGGTGGCACCGTCGCCCGGCAGGTACTGCACCACCTCGGCCGGCACGCCGGCGTCATGCAGCAGCTTCACCGCGTAGTAGCCGATCAGGTTGGTCTGCTCGGCCGGCTTGGCGATGACGCTGTTGCCGGCAGCCAGTGCGGCAGCGACCTGGCCCAGGAAGATCGCCAGCGGGAAGTTCCACGGGCTGATGCAGACGAACACGCCGCGGCCATGCAGCTGCAGCTCGTTGGACTCACCGGTCGGGCTCGGCAGCTTCTCGGCGTGGCTGAACTGCTCGCGCGCCTGCTTGGCGTAGTAGCGCAGGAAGTCCACCGCTTCGCGCACTTCGGCGATGCCGTCGGGCAGGCTCTTGCCGGCTTCCTTCACGCACAGCGCCATGAACTCCGGCATGCGCGCTTCCAGCTGGTCGGCGGCGTGCTCGAGGATGGCGGCGCGGCTGGCGGCCGGGGTGCGGTTCCAGGCCGGCTGCGCGGCCACGGCATTGGCCAGGGCCTTCTGCACGGTGGCGGCATCGGCGGCCTGCCACTGGCCGACCACCTCGCGGGTGTCGGCCGGGTTGGTCACCGGCAGCGAGGCGCCGGTCGGGTTGGCACCCGGTACCAGCGGGGCGGCCTGCCACGGCTTGACGGCTGCGTTGAGCTGCTCGGCCAGGGCGCGCAGTTCGTTGTCGTTGGCGAGGTTGGCGCCCATGGAGTTCTTCCTGTCGTGGTTCTGGCTGCGCAGCAGGTCAACCGGCAGCGGGATCTTGGGATGCGGAATCGATTCGAACGAAGCAACCATCTCGACCGGATCGCGGATCAGGTCGGCGATCGGCACGCGCTCGTCGGTGATGCGGTTGACGAAGCTGGAGTTGGCGCCGTTTTCCAGCAGGCGGCGCACCAGGTACGGCAGCAGGTCTTCATGCGAACCGACCGGCGCATACACGCGGCAGGGCAGGTTCAAGCGGTCGGCCGGCACCACTTCGGCGTACAGGTCGTCGCCCATGCCGTGCAGCTTCTGGTGCTCGTACACGCCGCCATTGGCGATGCTGCGCACGGCCGCGATGGTGTGTGCGTTGTGCGTGGCGAACATCGGGTAGATCGCGTCGGCATGGGTGAACAGACGCTTGGCGCAGGCCAGGTAGGAGACATCGGTGTTCTGCTTGCGGGTGAACACCGGGTAGCCCGGATAGCCTTCGATCTGCGCGCGCTTGATCTCGGCGTCCCAGTAGGCGCCCTTGACCAGGCGCACCTGCAGGCGGCGACCGGCGCGGCGCGCCATGTCGGCCAGGTGGTCGATCGTGTACGGCGTGCGCTTCTGGTAGGCCTGCACGACCACACCGAAGCCATCCCAGCCGGCCAGCGACGCATCGGAGAACACCTGCTCGATGATGTCCAGCGACAGTTCCAGGCGGTCGGACTCTTCGGCGTCGACGGTGCAGCCGATGCCGTAGCTCTTGGCCAGCTGTGCCAGTTCCAGCACGCCCGGCACCAGGTCCTTCAGCACGCGCTCGCGCTTGGCGTGCTCGTAGCGCGGGTACAGCGCCGACAGCTTGATCGAGATGCCCGGGGCGTTGTTGACGTCGCCATCCGGACGGCCGCCGCGTGCCTTGTGGTCGCCGCCGATGGCGTGGATCGCACGACGGTAGTCTTCCAGGTAGCGCAGCGCGTCCTTCATGGTCAGCGCGCCTTCGCCCAGCATGTCGAAGGAGTAGCGGTAGTTCGCGTTGTCGCCCTTGTGCGAGCGCGACAGCGCTTCGCTGATGGTGCGGCCCATGACGAACTGGTGGCCCATGATCTTCATCGCCTGGCGCACGGCCAGGCGCACCACCGGCTCACCGACGCGGCCGACCAGGCGCTTGAACGCGCTGGGCGCATCGGCGCGGGTGGCGTCGTTCATCTGCACCAGCTTGCCGGTCAGCATCAGGCCCCAGGTGGAGGCGTTGACCAGCACCGAGTCGCTGCCGCCCAGGTGCTTTTCCCAGTCGGCATCGGCCAGCTTGTCGCGGATCAGCTTGTCGGCCGTGTCCTGGTCCGGAATGCGCAGCAGCGCCTCGGCCACGCACATCAGCAGCACGCCTTCCTCGCTGCCCAGGTCGTACTGGCGCATGAAGGCTTCGATCGCGCCCTGGTCCTTGGCACGCACGCGCACGCGGCCGACCAGGTCGGCGGCCAGCGCCTGTACCTTGGCCTGCTCCTCGGCGGGCAGGCGGGCCTGCGCCAGCAGCTCGCGCACGTGGCTGGCCTCGTCCTTCAACCAGCCATCGGTGATGGCCTGGCGGAACGGGTTGGGGGGCGCCGGCAGTTCCGGCGACAGCAGCGCGCCGGGACGCAGGGCGTCGCTGGCGGCAGGGGAGGAGGAAGGTGCGTTCATGCCGGTCCGGCCAGTGGAAAACTTGGCGATTTTAATCATTTTTGCGGGTTGCGGAAGTGCCCCTCAGCCACCTTCGTGAAGCGCTGATAGCCCCTAGCTGCGGTGGATTCAGCGTGTTCAGCAAGCTCGGCAGAATTTGTGCTGAATTCGTCATTCGTGCCGCCGACCTCATGCTGTGTTGCAGCATGGGAAAAAGTGTGAATGCACCCTTGCTACCGGCGAGAGGGCGGGGCTACCATCGAGACGTTTCCCGCGGTAGGAACGCGGTTGCGACATGATCGAGGTGCTTCCAGCTCCGGATGGGTCAGGTACGCAGCTGCGGCTGCGTCCCCCACGGGCGCTCGATGCCCGGCAGTTCGTCCTGTTGTTCACCGTGTTGTCGGGTGCGATGTGGCTGGTGTCCGCCCTCGGGTGGTTGGCCGGCAATGCATTCGCCCCCCTGTTCGCGCTGCTGTACAGCCTGGTGCTGGCGGCGGCACTGCGTGCCTTGTGGTGCAGTGGTGAACGGCAGGAGGAGATCCGGGTAGTGCCGGCGTACGTGGAGGTCATCCCCGTACCCGGTGGATCGCCGGTGTTCCGGGCGCACCCCCACTGGGTGCGCCTGCTCACCGACGATGAGAGGGTCCGGCTGGCATCCAGCGGCCGGCAGGTGGAGGTGGGGAGTTTCCTCGCGCCGGCCGAACGTCAGACGCTTGCAGAGACACTTGAAAGCTTGCTCGCCGCCAGCGATGGCGGCAACCGACGACGCTAAGGGTCTAGGCAATGAAGCAAAGCAGCAGGTGGGGCACGAAGTGCGTTGCAGCGGTCGCCGCCATGGTGGCCGGGGGACTGATGCCGGCGTTGGCCTGGGCCCAGGCGGCCGATCCCAAGCCGTGGCAGCTGAACATGGGCAAGGGGGTGACCCAGACCTCGCGCCTGGCCTGGGAATCGAACAATCTCTCGTTGATCATCTGCACGGTGATCGGCGTCATCGTGTTCGGTGCGATGGCCTACGCCATCTTCAAGTTCCGCAAATCCAAGGGCGCGGTCGCCGCCACCTTCAGCCACAACACCAAGGCCGAGGTGATCTGGACGGTGATCCCGGTGATCATCCTGATCGTGATGGCCTGGCCGGCCACGGCCAACCTGATCAAGATGTACGACACCCGCGATGCCGAGATGACGGTGAAGGTCACCGGCTACCAGTGGATGTGGAAGTACGAATACCTCGGCGAGAACGTCACCTTCACCAGCCGCCTGGACCGCGAGTCCGACCGCGTGCGGCAGAGCGGCATCGTGCCGACCCGCGAAAGCCATCCGCACTACCTGCTGGATGTCGACAACCGCCTGGTGCTGCCGGTCGATACCAAGGTGCGCTTCGTCATCACCTCCGATGACGTGATCCACGCCTGGTGGGTGCCGGCGCTGGGCTGGAAGCAGGACGCCATTCCCGGCTTCATCAATGAAGCCTGGACCAGCATCGAGCAGCCCGGCGTGTACCGGGGCCAGTGCGCCGAGCTGTGCGGCAAGGACCATGGCTTCATGCCGATCGTGGTCGAGGCGGTGTCCAAGGAAGAGTTCAAGCAGTGGCTGGCGCAGCGCAAGCCGGCGCCGCCCGCCGAGCCGGCAACGCCTGCGGCACCTGCCGAGCCGACTGCACCGACGGGAGAGGCACCTGCTGCGCCTGCCGCAGCTGAAGCCGGCAGCGCGCCTGCCACCGCGGCCAGCGGAGCGTGATGTAAAGCCCGCGGCCGTTCGCGGCCGTGGTGACAACCGATTCTGAGAGGTGTTTTGCAATGGCGCACTCGGCAGTTGGGCACGACGATCACCATCACCAGCAGAGTTTCTTCGAGCGTTGGTTCTTCTCGACCAACCACAAGGACATCGGCACGCTGTACCTGGGTTTCAGCTTCATCATGTTCATCATCGGTGCGGCGATGAGCGTAGTGATCCGCGCCGAGCTGGCACAGCCGGGCCTGCAGTTCGTCAAGCCCGAGTTCTTCAACCAGATGACCACCGTGCACGCACTGGTGATGATCTTCGGTGGCGTGATGCCGGCCTTCGTCGGACTGGCCAACTGGATGATTCCGCTGCAGATCGGCGCGCCGGACATGGCGCTGCCGCGCATGAACAACTGGTCGTTCTGGCTGTTGCCGGTGGCCTTCAGCCTGCTGCTGCTGACCCTGTTCCTGCCCGGTGGTGCGCCGGCCGGCGGCTGGACGCTGTACCCGCCGCTGTCGCTGCAGGGCGGCTACAACGTGGCCTTCAGCGTGTTCGCCATCCACGTGGCCGGCATCAGCTCGATCATGGGTGCGATCAACATCATCGCCACCGTGCTCAACATGCGCGCGCCGGGCATCGACTTGCTGAAGATGCCGATCTTCTGCTGGGCCTGGCTGATCACCGCCTTCCTGCTGATCGCGGTGATGCCGGTGCTGGCCGGCGCGGTGACCATGCTGCTGACCGACAAGTTCTTCGGCACCAGCTTCTTCAATGCCGCCGGTGGCGGTGACCCGGTGATGTACCAGCACATCTTCTGGTTCTTCGGCCACCCCGAGGTCTACATCATGATCCTGCCCGCCTTCGGCGTGGTCAGCGAGATCATCCCGACCTTCAGCCGCAAGCCGCTGTTCGGCTACCAGGCGATGGTGTACGCCACCGCCGCGATCGCGTTCCTGTCGTTCATCGTCTGGGCCCACCACATGTTCACCGTGGGCATGCCGCTGGGCGGCGAGATCTACTTCATGTTCGCCACCATGCTGATCTCGATCCCGACGGGCGTGAAGGTGTTCAACTGGGTCAGCACGATGTGGCGTGGCTCGCTGACGTTCGAGGCGCCGATGCTGTGGTCGGTGGCCTTCGTCATCCTGTTCACCATCGGTGGCTTCTCCGGCCTGATGCTGGCCATCGTGGCCGCCGACTTCCAGTACCACGACACCTACTTCGTGGTCGCGCACTTCCACTACGTGCTGGTGACCGGCGCGGTGTTCGCGCTGATCGCCGCGGTGTACTACTGGTGGCCGAAGTGGACCGGGCGGATGTATAGCGAGAAGTGGGCCAAGGTGCACTTCTGGTGGTCGATCGTGTTCGTCAACCTGCTGTTCTTCCCGCAGCACTTCCTCGGCCTGGCCGGCATGCCGCGCCGCATTCCCGATTACAGCGTGGCCTTCGCCGACTGGAACCTGATCAGCTCGATCGGTGCGTTCGGCATGTTCGTCACCCCGTTCATGATGGCCGCGATCCTGCTGTCCTCGCTGCGCAACGGCGAGAAGGCCGAGGCCCGATCGTGGGAAGGTGCGCGCGGCCTGGAATGGACGCTGCCGTCGCCGGCACCGGCGCATACCTTCACCACGCCGCCGACCATCCGCCCGGGGGATCTGGCGCATGACGACATCACGCATTGAGGTGGGGCATGCATAACGAGAGCCCGCTCCCGATCGGTAGCGTCGAGCCAGGCTCGACTGACGAAAAGCAGCCGGGCATGGCTCGGCTCTACAACAACGAAAAGCAGCCGACCAGCGGTCGGCTCTACCACGGCGACAGCCAACGCCAAGGCATCGAACAGCAGCGCCAGCGTGCGAAGCGCACTGCGATGTGGGTCGGCGCCATCGCCGTGCTGGTCTACGTCGGCTTCATCCTCAGCGGGGTGATCGGCCGATGAGCGAGGCACCGGCCAGCACGCCGTCACCCAGCGCCGGGCTGCCGCGCCTGATCGGCGTGGCGGCGGCGGTGTTCCTGCTCACGTTCTCGCTGGTACCGCTGTACCGCATCGCCTGCGAAAAGGTGTTCGGCGTGCGCCTGGAACGCGGTCCCGGTGGCGAAGCGAGTGCCGGCGCGGCGGCCGGCAAGCGCACCGTGCGCGTGGAGTTCGATGGCGGCGTCAACTCGCGCCTGCCCTGGTCGTTCCATCCCGAACAGTTGACCATGGACGTGGTGCCGGGCGAGCTCAACGAGGCGCTGTACTTCGCCCGCAACGACAGCCAGCAGGCGGTGGTCGGCAGCGCGGTACCGTCGGTGGCGCCGGCGCGTGCGTCGGGCTTCTTCAGCAAGACCGAGTGCTTCTGTTTCACCGCGCAGACGCTGCAGGCCGGCGAGAAGCGCGACATGCCGGTGCGCTTCATCGTCGATCCGGACCTGCCGCCGGAGATCAAGACGATCACCTTGTCCTACACCTTCTACCGCAACGACGCGCTGTCCGATCGGCTGGCTCCGGCCGCCACCTCGGACGGCGCGCACGCCGCACCCTGACCCGGATACCGACATGGCCCAGACACCGACCGATGCCAACGTGTACTTCGTCCCGGCCCAGAGCAAATGGCCGTTCGTGGGGTCCATCGCGATGATGGTGACCATGGTGGGCGTGGCCAGCTGGCTCAACGATGCCAGCTGGGGACGCTGGACGTTCTACATCGGCATCGCGATGCTGGTGCTGACCCTGTTCTGGTGGTTCAGCGACGTGGTGCGCGAGTCGCAGGCGGGCAACTACAACCACCAGGTCGATGGCTCGTTCCGGATGGGGATGATCTGGTTCATCTTCTCCGAGGTGATGTTCTTCGGTGCCTTCTTCGGTGCGCTGTTCTACACCCGCAACCTGGGCCTGTCGTGGCTCAGCGGCGAAGGCCGCGGGGTGATGACCAACGAGCTGCTCTGGCAGGGCTATTCCGCCGGATGGCCGACCAATGGCCCGGCAGCGATCGGTGGCGCGTTCCAGACCATCCCGGCCTGGGGCCTGCCACTGATCAATACGCTGATCCTGCTCACCTCCGGCGTGACCCTGACCATCGCCCACCACGCGCTGAAGGCCGGCAACCGCCGCCAGCTGCTGATCTGGCTGGGCCTGACCGTGGTGCTTGGCCTGGGCTTCCTGACCCTGCAGGCGGAGGAGTACATCCACGCCTACAAGGAGCTGAACCTGACGCTCGGCTCGGGCATCTACGGTTCGACGTTCTTCATGCTGACCGGCTTCCACGGCGCGCACGTGCTGCTGGGCACGATCATGCTGATCGTGATGTGGCTGCGTTCGGCGAAGGGACACTTCACCCGCGACAACCATTTCGGTTTCGAAGCCGCCGCGTGGTACTGGCACTTCGTCGACGTGGTGTGGCTGATGCTGTTCCTGTTCGTCTACGTGCTTTGATCAGGCGCGCATCGGTGGTGTCAGCCGCCGATGCCGTGCGGTTTGATCCAGCCCATGTAGATGCTCACGATCACCAGCAGGATCAACGCCACCGACACCGCGATGCGGCGGGTCAGTGCGTTGACCGTGCGCTTGGTCTGGCCGCGGTCGACCAGCAGGTAATACAGGCCGGCGCCCAGATTCCAGACGATGACGATCAGAAACGCGATTACCAGCAGGGTCTTCAGCGAATCACTCATGCGCGGCTCGAGGGCAGGGTGGATGCGCCTATCTGACCGCGTTTGCGCGGACTTGTCATGATGCGCCAGCACACGCGCGTGATCGGATGGCTGCTGGCGGTGCTGGCGATGGCCGGTTTCAGCGCATTGGGGCTGTGGCAACTGCAGCGCATGCATGCCAAACAGGCAATGTTGGATGCGCAGGGTCCAGCTGTGGCGCAAGCGCTTCCGTTGTCGCAGGCCCTGGCGGCGCCCGGCGCGTTGCACGGCGTGGCCGACCACGGCCGCTTCCTGCCCGGCGTGGTGCTGCTCGACAACCAGACCCGGCATGGCCGCGCCGGGGTGAAGATCTATCGCCCGTTCCGCAGTGACGATGGCAGCGTGCTGCTGGTCGATCTCGGCTGGCGTGCGCTGCCGCCGGATCGCACGTTGCCGGATGTGCCGGCGCCGCCTTCACCGGTGGCCGTGCGTGGGTTGCTGGCACCGCCGCCGTCGGCGGGACTGGCACTGGGCCCGGCGTTCTCCGCCACTGGCGAGGCCGGGCGTTGGCTGGCCAGTCGCTTGCCCGCCGAAGGCCTGGCGCGCGCGCTGGGGCTGCAGGCGTTACCCGAACGCGTCCTGCGCCTGGATCCGGCACTGCCATTCGGCGATGAGCGTGACCTGGACCTGCTGCCGAACACACTGCCGCCGCAGCGTCACCTGGGCTATGCCGTGCAGTGGTTCGGGCTGGCCCTGACCGTGCTGGTCGTTGCGCTGGTGCTGGAGCGGC
>NZ_JAOCFV010000075.1:0-19322 GCF_029842145.1 Stenotrophomonas sp. GD03794 | reverse complement strand
CAGCGCGCGACACGCCGTCGCCGTCCATCCGCGCTAACATGCTGGTTTTCCCCCGCAGGAACGCCCCGCATGAACTCGCGCAGCCCCCTTACCGTCGCCCTGATCCAGGAGCGCAACCACGGTGATGCCGCCGCCAACCTGGCGGTGATCGAAGCACGCGTGGCCGAGGCGGCTGCGCAGGGTGCCAAGCTGGTGCTACTGCAGGAACTGCACAACGGCCCGTACTTCTGCCAGCACGAGTCGGTGGACGAGTTCGACCTGGCCGAGCCGATTCCGGGCCCGAGCACCGAGCGCCTCGGCGCGCTGGCGAAGCAGCATGGCGTGGTGCTGGTCGGCTCGCTGTTCGAGCGCCGCGCCGCCGGCCTGTACCACAACACCGCCGTGGTGTTCGAGAAGGACGGCACGCTGCTCGGCAAGTACCGCAAGATGCATATCCCGGACGATCCGGGCTTCTACGAAAAGTTCTACTTCACCCCGGGCGACATCGGCTTCAAGCCGATCGACACCTCGGTGGGCCGCCTCGGCGTGCTGGTGTGCTGGGACCAGTGGTATCCGGAAGCGGCACGCCTGATGGCGCTGGCCGGCGCCGAGCTGCTGCTGTACCCGACCGCGATCGGCTGGGACCCGGACGATGTGCAGGACGAGAAGACCCGCCAGCGCGACGCCTGGGTGCTGAGTCACCGCGGCCACGCCGTGGCCAACGGCCTGCCGGTGCTGAGCTGCAACCGCGTCGGCCATGAAGCCTCGCCGCTGGGTGCTTCGGGCATCCAGTTCTGGGGCAACAGCCACGTACTGGGCCCGCAGGGCGAATTCCTGGCCGAAGCCGGCACCGACGCCACCGTGCTGCTGTGCGATGTCGACCTGCAGCGCAGCGAGCACGTGCGCCGTATCTGGCCGTTCCTGCGTGATCGCCGCATCGATGCCTACGGCGACCTGCTCAAGCGCTACATCGACTGATCCGGAGCCCGCGCATGGCCGTCCTCATCCGTGATGCCGGCCCTGCCGACATCGACGCGATCACCGCGATCTACGCGGTGGAAGTGACCGACTTCGTCAACACCTACGAGTACGACATCCCGGACGCGACCGAGATGCTGCGCCGCATGCGCGACATCATCGACCGCGGCTTCCCCTACCTGGTCGCCGAGATCGACGGCCAGGTCGCCGGCTATGCCTACGCCAACACCTACCGCACCCGCGTCGCCTACCAGTGGACCGTGGAGAACTCGGTCTACGTCGATGCCCGCTTCCAGGGCCAGGGCGTCGGCACTGGCCTGCTGCAGGCGTTGATCGATGCCTGCGTGGCGCGCGGTTACCGGCAGATGGTGGCGGTGATCGGTGAACCGACCAACACCGCGTCGATCAAGCTGCACGAACGCTTCGGCTTCGAGCTGGTGGGCGTGTTCCGTGGCCTTGGCCGCAAGCACGGCCGCTGGCTGGATACCGTGCAGATGCAGCGCGCGCTCGGCGATGGCGCCGACACCGCACCTTCCAATGAATGAATCCATGACTGAAACCCTTCCCGAGACCGGCGACGATCTGTTCGCCGGCCAGCCGGTACGCGTCGTTGAACGCGACGGCGTGCGTTATACCCTGCTGGGCACCGCCCACGTCTCCCGCGCCAGCGTCGAGGCGGTGGAAAAAGCCATCGACAGCGGCCGCTTCGATGCCGTTGCCGTTGAACTGGACCCGCAGCGCCTGCAGGCGCTGAGCGACCCGGACACGCTGGCCAAGCTCGACCTGGTCGAGGTGATCCGCAAGGGCCGCGTTGCCCTGTTCGCCGCCAACCTGGCCCTGTCCGCGTACCAGCGCCGCCTGGCCGAACAGCTCGACATCGAGCCGGGCGCGGAACTGAAACGCGCGGTGGAGCTGGCGCGCGAGCGCAACCTGCCGGTGCATCTGATCGACCGCGAGGTTGGCCTGACCTTCCGCCGTGCCTCGCAGCGGCTGGGCTTCTTCGGCAAGCTGAAGCTGGTCGCCGGCCTCGGTGCCGGTCTGTTCTCATCCGAGGAAGTCGGCGAGAACGAGATCGAGAAGCTCAAGCAGGGCGACATGCTGGAATCGAGCTTCGGCGAGTTCGCCAGCGAGAGCCCGGCGCTGTACGAGACCATCATCGGCGAACGTGACCGTTACATGGCCACGCGCCTGCGCGAGGAACACGACCCGCAGCAGCGTGAAGTGCTGGCGGTGGTGGGTGCCGGCCACCTGGCCGGGCTGGCGCGCTATCTGGAAACCGACACCGAAGCACCGGCACCGCTGCGCGCCGAGCTGGAAGCGGTGCCGAAGAAGCGCAACATTCCGTGGTTCACGCTGGGCATCCTGGCCATCGTAGCGACCGGCATCGGCGTAGGTTTCTACCGCGGTGGTCTGGGCGTGGGCACCGAACTGCTGGCGACCTGGGCGATGTATACCGGTGGCCTCGCCGGCCTGGGCTGCCTGCTGGCCGGCGGCCATCCGCTGAGCATCCTCACCGCGATCGCGGTGGCGCCGTTCAAGCCGTTCCGCCTGAGCATCCCGACCGGCGCATTCTCGGCCCTGGTGGAAGCGCGCCTGCGCAAGCCTGCGTATGAGGACTTCCTGAAGCTGCGCGACGATGCGCAGAGCCTGAAGGGCTGGTATCGCAACCGCGTCACCCGCGTGGTGCTGACCTTCATGCTGACCAACATCGGCAGCATGCTTGGCCTGTGGCTGACCACGTTCAAGGTGTGGGGCAAGGTCGCCGGTTGATTGCAACGCCCCGCCGGGCATGGCCCGGCGCTACCGGCCGCACGGCGTCTGCGCGCGCGACCGGTAGGTGCCAACCTTGGTTGGCACATCGTTTCCGGTCGCGAAGATCAGCCGAGCATGGCTATGCCGGCCGTCCTGGCCGACACCCTCCGGGCCGTCGCAAGCGACGTTGGCAGCGGCTCCTGCCGCTGCCTTCGGCTCTACAGAAGGCAAGCCGATACGGTGATGGCCAGCCCGGCCATGCCTGGCAAAAAAAGGGGGAGGCCGCCCCACTACGACCGGCCTCCCCCACACCACAACACGTTGGCGCTCCTTGCGGTCGAGCAGGCTCGACCACTACACCGGGGTACCCGCCACCATTTCCAGACCACGCGCACGGCGGATCAACCGCGTGACCGCGTTGCGCAGGTCATCCAGCACCGCATAGATCGTCGGCAGGAACAGCAGGCTGACCACCGTGGAGAACGCCAGGCCGCCGGCAATCGCGCGCGCCATCGGCGCGTACTCCGGGCCGTTGCCGAACATCTGCGTGTTGGTCAGCGAGATCGGCACCATCGCCAGGATCGCCGTGCCCATCGTCATCATGATCGGGCGCAGGCGTTCGCGTGAGCCCTCAACCAAAGCCTGCGTTCGGCCCATGCCGCCGCGCCGCAGGTTGTTGATGTGCTCGATCATCACGATGCCGTTGTTCACCACCACGCCCATCAGCACCAAGATGCCGATGAAGGACATGATCCCGAACGAGGTGCCGGTGATCCAGAACAGCCAGAACACGCCGAAGATCGAGAACAGCACGCCGCTCATGATCGCCGCCGGGAACAACAGCGACTCGAACACCGCCGCCATCACCACGTAGATCATCACCAGCGCGATCAGCAGGTTGAACACCATCTGCTGCATCGCTTCATCGTCGTTGCCGTAGTCACCGCCATCGAAGGTGAAGCCATAGCCGGCCGGGAAGTTCATCGGCTTCAGCACCGACTCCATCGCCTTGCGGCCATCCGGCGCGGTGACCTTCTCGGCCAGGTTGGCCTTGATGGTCAGCGTGGTCTGGCGGTTGGTGCGTCCGATCTGGGTGGCCGACGAACCAACGTCGACGGTGACCAGGCTCAGCAGCGGCACGCTGCGGCCGTCGCCGGTGCGCACACTGAAACCGGCCAGGTCTTCCGGGCTGCTCTGCTCGGCGCCGGCGAAGCGCACCCATACCGGCACTTCGTTGTCACCGCGGCGGAACTCGCGCATCGGTGCACCGCGCAGCGCCAGGCCGACGAAGCTGGCCACCTGCTCGGCATTGAAGCCGAACGCTGCGGCGCGCTCACGATCGACACGCACCTTCAGCTCGCCGCCCTTCTCGCCATTGTCGATGCGCACGTCGCGCAGCTCGGTGCGCTGGGCCAACAGCGGCACCACTTCCTGGCCGATCTCCTGCAGCATCGAACTGGAGTCGCCGACCAGCTGCACCTGCACCCCCTGGTTGCCGCCGCCACCGCCATCGCCGCCCTGATTGCCGACGAAATAGTCGGTGCGGGCGGACTTCGGCAGATCCTTGCGCAGCTCTTCCTGCAGCGCCTTGATGTCCTTGGCGTACTTTTCGTCCAGGGTGACCACGGTGGAGCTGCCTTCCTGCTCGCTGTACCAGGAATAGACCTGCTTCACATGCAGGCGCTCACGGTTCTGGTCGATCCAGTTCTCCACCCGTGCTACTTCATCGGACATCTGGCGATAGGTGTAGGCGCCCTTCCACATGTAGCCGATGAAGATGTCCTTGCCACCGTCACCGCCAAACATGTCGATCTTGGTCAGCTTCATCGGCACCAGGCTGACCAGCACCACCAGCAGGATGCCGAGCAGGCTCCAGCCGCGATGGCGCAACGACCAGTCCAGCAGCGTCGCGTAGCGGCGCTGCAGGCGCGCGATCATGCCGGACTGCGAGTGCACCAGCTTCGGCGTGGCCATGCGCGCGGACAGCATCGGGATCAGGCTGACCGCCACCAGCCACGAGGCCAGCAGCGAGACCGAGATGGTGATCGCGATCTGCGCCATGAAGATGCTGATGTTGTTGGTCTCACCGAACAGGTTCGGCACGAACACGATGCAGTGGCACAGCGTGCCGGCGCTGAGCGCGATGGCCACGTTGCGGGTGCCGATGATCGAGGCCAGGCGCGGCTGCCCCGGCATGCGCTCGCGTTCCTGGTAGATGCTTTCCACCACCACAACGGCGTTGTCGACCAGCATGCCCACCGCCAGCAGCAGGCCCATCATGGTCAGGATGTTCAGCGTCACCCCGACGAAGTACATGAAGCCCAGGGTGATGGTGAAGCAGATCGGGATAGCCAGGGTCACCATCAGCGTCGACGGCCAATGGCGCAGGAAGAAGAACAGCACCGTGATCGACAGGATCAGGCCGACCGCACCGGCCTCGGCCAGTTCCAGCAGCGAGGAGGTCACCGCCTTGCCCTGGTTGTCGATCACCTTGATCTGCACGTCGCGCATCGACGCTTCCGCACGGATCGATTCAACCTCGGCCAGTGCCGCGCGCGACACCTCCACCAGGTTGGCGCTGCGCTCCTTGAAGATGTCCAGGCCAACCGCCGGATTGCCATCGAGGCGGCGCCCGTAGTTCATCCGCGCCGGCTTCAGGCGCACGTCGGCGATATCCCCCAGGCGCAGGCCCTTGGCGTTGATCACCAGGTCACGCATCTCCTGCAGGTCGGTGATCTCGCCCACCGGCTGCACGCGCACGCGCTGGCCGTTGTCGTCGATCTGCCCGGCCGAGATCGAGAAATTCAGCGTGCGCAGGCGCTCGCTCAGTTCATTGATGCTCAGGCCGTGCGCGTTGAGGCGGTTCGGATCAATGGCGATCTCCACCTCGTTCGGCGGCGCGCCGGTGATGTCGACGCGGGCCACGCCGGGGATGCGCTCGATGCGCCGCTTGAACTCGCGGTCGAGCATGTCATAGGCGGTGGTCAGGTCGGTGGTGCTGGCCAGGCGCACCTTCAGCACCGGCTGGTCGCTGCTGGACCACTTGAACACGTTGTAGCGCTGCAGGTCGTCAGGCAGGTCACTGCGGATCGCATCGATGCGCTCGCGTGCATCGGAAGCGGCAATCGCAATGTCACGGTCCCAGTCACTGAATTCGATGTAGATCAGCGCCGCCTCGGAGGTGGCCGACGAGCGCATGCGCTTGATGCCGGTCATCGTCGCCAGCGATTCCTCGACCGGGCGGATGATGGTCCGCTCCACTTCCTCCGGGGTCGAGCCGGTGTACGGGATCTGCACGAACAGGAACGGCGCGGAGATGTCCGGCAGCGCTTCCAGCGGCAGCCGGAACGAAGCGATCAGGCCGATCACCACCAGCGACACGAAACACATGATGGTGGTGACCGGACGGCGGATGGAGAACTCGGCCACACTCATGCCGGTTCCTCCGCACCTGCCGCGTTGCCTGCGCTGCCCGGCTCGATCCCGCCGGCATGCTTGCGGCCGCGTTCGCGGTAGTAGGCATCGCCACGGCGGTCCATCAGGTCGTACACCACCGGGATCACCAGCAGGGTCAGCAGGGTCGACACCAGCAGGCCGCCGATCACGGTGATCGCCATTGGCGCGCGCACCTCAGCACCCTCACCCATCGCCACCGCCAGCGGCAGGAAGCCGAACAGCGTGCACAGCGTGGTCATGATGATCGGCCGCAGGCGCGAGCGCGCACCTTCCACCAGCGCCTCGTGCTTGGCCACGCCAGCCTCGCGCAGCTGGTTGACCTTGTCGATCAGGATGATCGCGTTCTTGGTGACCAGGCCGACCAGCAGGATCAGGCCAATGAACACCACCACCGAGATGGGCTTGCCGGTCAGCGTCAGCGCCAGGATCGCGCCGACCAGCGCCAGCGGGATGGTGAACAGGATCACGAACGGATGCAGCAGCGATTCGAACTGCGAGGCCATCACCAGGTAGACCAGGAAGATCGCCAGGCCGAAGGCGAAGATCAACGACTTCGCCGCCTGCGCCAGCTCCTCGCCCTGGCCACCGATGTGCAGGCCGACGCCCGCACCCAGCGGCTGCTCGGCGACCATCTGCTGCACCTCGCGCATGGCCGCGCCAAGATCGATGTCGCGCAGGTTGGCCGACACCACCGCCACCCGCGTCTGGTCGGCACGGTGGATCTCACTGGGTCCAGTGGTGGCGACCACTTCGGCTACCGCGTCCAGCGTGACCGGACGGGTGCTGCCCGGATTGACGATCAGCCGGCGGATGCTCTCCACGCTGGCGCGGTCGCCTTCCTGCGCACGCACCAGCACGTCGATCTTGCGGTCACGGAAGCTGTAGCGGGTGGCGACATCGCCGCGCACCTTCTTCACCACCACGTCGGCGATCTGGCGCGTGGTCAGGCCGAGCGCACCGGCGCGTTCCTGATCGAAGCGGATCTGGATTTCCGGGAAGCCCTCTTCCACCGTCGACTTCACATCGGCGTAGTGCGCATTGCCGCGCAGCAGCGCCGCCAGGCGCTGGCCGGCTACTTCGAGCGTCGCCATGTCCTGCCCGCGCAGCTCGATTTCCAGCGGCGTGGAGAAGCTGAACAACGCCGGCCGCGCGAAATCGACCTGCGCACCCGGGTGCTGGCCCATGGTGTCACGCAGGCGCTCGGTGATCTCGGCCTCGGTGCGTGCATTGCCACCGCCTTCCATCACCACGGTCAGCTTGCCGATGTTCTCGCCGCTCTCGGTGGGGCTGGCATCGAGGCGGGTGCCGCTGCCGCTGACACCGTACAGCGAGGCCACGCCTTCGCCCTTGCCGTGTGCCAGCTGCAGCTCGCGCACCAGCGCATCGGTCTGCTTCAGCGGCGTGCCGGCCGGCAGCTTCACCGTCATCTCGAAACGGTCCTGCGCCAGCTGCGGAATCAGGTCGGCACCGAGCATCGGCACCAGCGCCATGGTCGCCACGAAGATGATCGAGGCCACGCCCAGCACCTTGCCCGGGTGTGCCAGTGCGCTCGGCAGCAGGCGCAGGTAGCCACGCTCGGCGCCGGCGTAGGGCTTCATCGCCAGATCGCTGGCCTTGCGCATCACCGGGCCGACCACCGCCACCACGCCACGCCACGCCCGCACGACCAGCCAGGCCAGCGCGTAGAAGCTCCAGCGCGCGGTCGCCACGGCGCCACGACGGCCCAGCGCAACCGGCTTCTGCCAGCGGTTCTGCGGTTGCCACGGTTCGTTCGGCGCTTCTTCCGGGAACGCCAGCGGCGGCCGTCCCTTCAGCGAGCTCAGCATCGGGATCAGGGTCATCGACACCAGCAGCGAGATCGCGATGGCGATCGCCACGGTCAACGCCTGGTCGCGGAACAGCTGGCCAGCGATGCCATCGACGAACACCAGCGGCAGGAACACCGCGATGGTGGTCAGGGTGGAGGCGACCACCGCCATGCTCACTTCGCGGGTACCGGCGATGGCCGCCTGCAGGATGCCCAGGCCACGCTCGCGGGCCTTGGCGATGCTCTCCAGCACCACGATCGAGTCATCCACCACCAGGCCGGTGGCCAATGCCAGACCGCCCAGCGACATCACGTTCAAGCTCAGGCCGAGCTGGCCCATGAAGAAGAACGTGGCGATGATCGAGACCGGCAGCGACAGGCTGATCACGAACGTGCTCCAGCCATCACGCAGGAACAGGAAGATGATCAGGATCGCCAGCAGGCCGCCGATCACTGCATCCTTCTTGACGTCGGCGATGGCGTGCTCGATGAAGCGCGACTGGTCCTCGATGGTGGTCATCTCGACATCGGACGGGAACGTGCCCTTGATCTGCTCCAGGCGCTTGCGCAGCGCTTCGGCGGTTGACACGGTATTGGCGTCGCCTTCCTTGTAGATCGCCAGTTCGACCGATTCCTTGCCGCCCAGGCGGATCACCGCTTCGCGCTCCTTGTAGCCCTGGCGCACGGTGGCCACGTCCTTCAGGCGCACCGGCACACCGTTGGCGACCACGCTGGAACCACCGCCGGACGATGCGCTCTGCGCCGCCGATGCCGCCGCGATGGCTGCCGCCGAACCGGTCGACGCGGCGATGTTGAACATCTGCTGCAACGCCGAGTCGGCCGCGCTGCCGTTCGACGCCTGGGTGGTGACCAGCAGGTTGCGGATCTCCTCCAGATCGGCGAACTGGTTGACGGTACGCACCAGGAAGCGCTGCGAACCCTCCTCCAGGCGGCCGCCGGAGATGTTGATGTTCTCGTCCTTCAGGCGCTTGATGACGGTGTCGATCGGCAGGTTCAGCTGGGCCAGCTTCTGCTGGTCGATGTCGACCTGGATCTCGTCCTCGAGGCCGCCACCGACCTTGACCGCCGCCACGCCGCTGACCGGCTCCAGCTTCTTCTTCAGGTCTTCATCGGCATAGCGGCGCAGGCCGGTCAGCTCGCGGACCGCATCGGCATCGCTGGTCGGCGCCACCTTGTTCGACAGCACCAGGCGCATGATCGGTTCGGTGGACGGATTGAAGCGCAGCAGCACCGGGGCCTTGGCCTCCAGTGGCAGGTTCAGCGCTTCCATCTTGTCGCGCACCTCCAGGCTGGCCTGGTCCATGTTGGTGCCCCAGGCGAACTCCAGCACCACATCACTCTGGCCGGTGCGCGAGACCGACTTCAGCTTGCGCAGGTTCTTGACCACGCCGACCGCTTCTTCGACCGGCTGGGTGATCAGGGTTTCGATTTCGGTCGGCGCCGAACCGGTGTACTCGGTGCGCACGGTCAGCGTCGGGTAGCTCAGGTCGGGCAGCAGGTTGACCTTGAGGTTGCCCAGCGCGATCAGGCCGAACAGCAGCAGCGTGACCGTGCACATGGCGATGGTCACGCGACGGCGGGTGGCGAACTCCACCAGGCCGCCGCGCATGCCGGCGGCGGCGCCGTCGCTCGCCGGCGAGGCACCGTGGTCGTGGCCCGGGGCGGTCATTGCTTGCTCCCGGCCTTGTCTGCCGGCTTGGCGGCCGCTGCGACCGTCTTCGGCTTTGCCTTCGGATCGGCGATCACCTGCACTGCGGTGCCGTCGCGCAGGGCGACCTTGCCGGCGGTGACCACCTGATCACCGGCCGCCAGGCCATCACGGATCTCCACCCACGGGCCCTCGGCGTAACCCAGCTTGACCGGAACGCGTGCGACCTTGCCTTCGCGCACCCGGAACACCGCCGGCTCACCATCGTCGAGCAGCGCCAGGCGCGGCACCACCAGCGCATCGGCGCGCTGGTCGTAGTCGATGCGGATGCGCCCGAACATGCCGGGCTGCAGCGCGTGCGCGGCGCCGTCGAAGGCGCTGACCACGCGAAACGTGCCACTGCCCGAATCCACCACCGGCGCGATGCGATCGACCGTACCGGTGAAGCTCTGGCCCGGCAGCGCGTCGGCGGCCAGCGTCACCGGCTGGCCGGCGCGCAGCGTGGCCAGCTCGCGCTCGGGCACGTTGAGGGTGGCTTCCAGCCGCGAGTTGTCGACGATGCGGAAGATCGGTGTGTTGATCTGCACGAAGTTGCCGGTCTTGATCGAACGCGAGGCGATCACGCCGGAGATCGGCGCCACGACGGTGGTGTAGGACAGCTCCAGCGTGGCCAGGCGGTACTGCGCGCGGACGTTCTCCAGGTCGAAGCGCAGCTGGTCGACGTCTGCAGCGCTGACCATCTGCTGGCCGACCAGCTTCTGCGCGCGCTGGTAGTTGTTTTCCAGCTTGCGCATCTGCGCTTCGCTCTGTGCCACGGCCAGCCGCGCGCGGTCCGGGTCCAGCCGCACCAGCGGCTGCCCGGCGGTCACCCGCTGGCCTTCCTCGACCAGCACCGCCAGCGCCACGCCGGAGGTCTTGGCGACCACCTGCGATTCGGCGCGCGGCTCCAGCGCGGCGGTACCGGTGTAGCTGGCGGCGACCGCGCGATGGCTGGCCACGGCCACTTCGACCGGGACCGCGTCGACCTTCTTCTCCTCCTTGGTCTCGGCGGCCTTGGCTTCGGAATTGGGCCCTGCGGCGCAACCGCCCAGCAGCAGGGAGGTGGAGATCAGCAGTGCGGCAGCGCAGATTCCGCTGCGACGGCCGGACAGGAAGGTTGGGTGCGACATCGTCAGATCCCTGGAGGATGCGTGGACAGGTGTGGTAGCAAAGTAATGCACCACTTCACGGCAACACCATATCCCAAAGGTCATGGTGCCTTCACGCCGCTGGTCGGCCTCCCCCCATTTCAGCTAGATGAAACCTGAGGCTATACTCGGGGCGTTCCGTACCCCACGCCGGAACGACCAGACCCGAATCCCCGGAAACGACACCATGCGCCCGCAGCCGCTCGCCGCTTGTCTCGCTCTGGCCGTCCTCCTGCCCCTTGGGGCCGCCGCACAGCCCGCTCCTGCTCCTGCCGCACCCGCCCCGGCCCCGGCTCCCGCCGCTGCCCCGGCGCCTGCCGCCCCCACCGGCAACTTCGACAATGGCCGTGTCCTGGCCTATACCTGCCAAGGGTGCCATGGCATCACCGGCTACAAGAACGCCTACCCCAGCTACCGGGTGCCGAAGATCGGCGGCCAGACCCAGCAGTACCTGGCCCAGGCCCTGACCGAATACCGCCAGGGCAAGCGCCGGCATCCGACGATGCAGGCGCAGTCGATGAGTTTCAGCGAACAGGAGATCGCCGATCTCTCTGTTTACCTGTCCACCGTCAAGTAAGGCCCGCCCATGTCGAAAGCCGCGCATCCGATGCGTCACGCCATCGCCCTGTCCGTTGCCCTGCTGCTGGCCGCCTGTTCACAGTCGCAGGTGGAAAACAGCGAGAAATCCGCCGCCGACCCGGGCCATGCCAGCGGCGAACACGGTTCATCGTCCTCCGCCGGCCTGCCGCCGGGCCGCGAGGCCGCCGGCGAGGCCCGCGCCAAGGTGAAGGGCAAAGCCACCAACCAGAGCTGCATCGACTGCCACGGGGCCGACGGCAACGCGCCGATCGATGCGACCTATCCGAAGCTGGGTGGGCAGTACGGTGATTACCTGGCGCATGCGCTGCAGGCCTACCGCGCCGGTGACCGCCAGCATGCGCTGATGACGCCGCAGGCGAAGGACCTGAGCGATCAGGACATCGCCGATCTGGCGGCGTATTTCGGCAGCCGGCCGAGCCAGCTGCGGGATCTGCACGGGGTTAAATGACCGCGCTGCGCGGATCATGACTTCTGCAATCTGATGCGTTCATGGGCGTTACTTTTCTTGATGACGCACATCCTTGTGCGTCACCCTGCGGGCCGGCTATGCCGTTCCGCCCTGCTCCTGCAGTGCGGTGCGCGCAAAGAAAAGTAACCAAAAGAAACGCTCCGCCGTCCGCGAGCCGATGCTGCGCACCGGTACCCTGCGCTCCTCGGCCCACCGAGGGACGGCGCGGGAACTCGCTGCGCTCAGACACCCGCGCCTCTTCGCCCTCGCCGGACCTGCGGTGCTCGGCTCGCTTCAAGGCGGAATCAGATCAAAAGCCACAGCCGCCCGCCGGGCGAGACGGCCGTGGCAGACGCTCAGCCTTCCAGCTCTTCCCATCGCGCGTACGCGGCATCCAGCTCGGCCTGCACCTTGGCCAGCTGCTGGGTATGCGCGGTCACTTCGGCGCTGCTGCGGGTGTAGAACGACGGGTCGTTCATCGCCGAGGTCAGCCCTTCGACATCGCCTTCCAGCTTCTCGATGGTCTTCGGCAGCTGCTCCAGCTCGCGCGCTTCCTTGTAGGCCAACTTGCGCTTGGGCGCAGCGGGGGTCGCAGCCGCCGGAGCGGCCGGTGCAGCGGTCGCTGGCTTGGCAGCCGGCGCCGCGGCAGGTGCAGCCACGCTGGCCGCATAGCGCTGCCAGTCGCTGTAGCCACCGACGTACTCGCCGATCACGCCGTCGCCTTCCATCACCAGCGTAGAGGTCACTACGTTGTCGATGAAGTCACGGTCGTGGCTGACCAGCAGCAGCGTGCCGGTGTACTCGCCCAGCAGCTCTTCCAGCAGCTCCAGGGTTTCCACGTCCAGGTCGTTGGTCGGTTCGTCCATCACCAGCAGGTTGGACGGCTGCGCGAACAGCTTGGCCAGCAGCAGACGGTTGCGTTCGCCGCCGGACAGGCGGGTGATCGGCGCACGCGCACGTTCCGGGGTGAACATGAAGTCCTGCAGGTAGGCATGCACGTGCTTGCGCTTGCCGTTGAACTCGAGGAAATCGCGGCCTTCGGCGACGTTCTCGATCGCGCTCCAGTCTTCGCGCAGCACCGCGCGGTACTGGTCGAAATACGCGATCTGCAGGTTGGTGCCCGCGTTGACCTCGCCCTTGGCCGGCTGCAGTTCGCCCAGCAGCAGCTTCAGCAGCGTGGTCTTGCCGCTGCCGTTGGGGCCGATCAGGCCGATTCGGTCGCCACGCAGGATGGTGGTGGTGAAATCGCGGACCATGGTGCGCTCGCCGAAGGCGAACGAAATGTCCTTGACGTCGATGACCTTCTTGCCGGAGCTGACGCCCTGCGCGGCTTCCATCTTGACGTTGCCGCTGAGGTCGCGGCGCTGCGAGCGTTCGGTGCGCATCGCCTTCAGGCGGCGCACGCGGCCTTCGTCACGGGTACGCCGGGCCTTGATGCCCTGCCGGATCCAGACTTCCTCCTGCGCCAGCAGCTTGTCGAAGCGGGCGTTCTCCTGCGCCTGCGCGTTGAGGCGTTCCTCGCGGCGGCGCTCGTAGTTGGCCCAGTCGCCCGGCCAGCTGGTGACCTGGCCGCGGTCGATCTCGACGATGCGGGTGGCCAGCGCACGCAGGAAGCGACGGTCGTGGGTGACGAACACCACGCTGCCGCTCCAGCCCTTCAGGAACGCTTCGAGCCAGTCGATGGCTTCGATGTCCAGGTGGTTGGTCGGTTCGTCCAGCAGCAGTACGTCGGGGCTGGACACCAGCGCGCGGGCGAGCAGCACGCGGCGCTTCATGCCGCCGGACAGGCGGCCGAACTCGGCCTCGCCGTCCAGGTCGAGCTTGGTCAGGGTTTCGCTGACGCGCTGGTCCAGGCCCCAGCCGTTGGCGGCATCGATCTTGGCCTGTACGTTGCCGAGGGCTTCGCCATCGAATACTTCGGCATGGCTGAGGTGGTGGAATTCGGCCAGCCACTGGCCCAGTTCGCCGAGGCCGTCGGCCACAACATCGAACACCGAGCCGGCGGCGCCATGCGGCACTTCCTGCTCCAGGCGGGTGACGCGCACCCCCTGCTGCACGCGGACTTCGCCGTCATCGGGCTTGTGGTCGCCGGACAGCAGCTTGAGCAGGGTGGATTTGCCGGCGCCGTTGCGGCCGATCAGGGCGATGCGTTCGCCCGGCTCGATCGACAGTTCGGCCTTTTCCAGCAACAACGGGCCGCCGACGCTGAAGTCGACGTTCTGCAGAGTAATCAGAGGCATCCGGATATTGTACGGGTTGGGGGCGTCGGCCGGGTTGCACCCGACACCCGCGGTAGTGCCGGCCGCTGGCCGGCAACCTCAACAGCAACGTCAAAAGCTGGTTTCCTGTGGGATGGCGGGGTGGGTCCGGTTGCGGGGGCCGCTGCAAGCCCCCCTCCGGGGCCCGGCCCAGCCGCTGGCGGCTGTGCGTTCGGGCGCTTGCGAAGCAGTGCTTCGCAAGCAAAGCGCCCTCACCCATGTAAGCTCGGTCGCCGCATCCATGCGGCTCACGCCCCCGCAACCGGACCCACCCCGCCTTCGACAGTTTTCCGCGATCTGTCGGAACGGCGTACTGCTCTGGTAGGGGGCGACCTTGGTCGACACGGTAGATCCACGCCATGCGTGGATGAGCGCTGCAAGGCCTGTCGATCGGTCGGGGTCGGATCCCGTTGCTGCGCAACGGGCTCTGACCCCTTCGTGGAATTCGCGCAGTGCAAGACGGATCCCTGCTACTGCACCTCCCCCAACAACGCCTGCAACCCCGGCAGCCATTGCTTGCCGGGGTGGCGTACCAGCCACAGGGTGCGCTGCAGGGCGGGCAGCGGGGTCTGGAGCACGCGCAGGCGGCCGAGGGCCAAGGGTTCTTCCAGGGCGTGCCGGGACAGGCAGGCCAGGCCGAGACCGGCGATGGCGGCCTGCTTGATCGCTTCGGTATTGCCCAGCTGCAGGGTCTGGGCGAAGCCGCGCAGGTGCGGCAACAGCGCCTGTTCGACGGCTTCGCGGGTGCCGGAGCCGGGCTCGCGCAGCAGCCAGCGGGCGCGGCGGAGTTCATCCAGCGACCAGCGCGCGGGGGCGTCGGCGGCGCCGACGATCACCAGCGGATCCTGCTGCCAGGCGGTCACCTGCAGCCCGCGCTCGTGGCATGGGCCTTCGATCAGGCCGGCGTCCACGTCCAGTCGCTGCACGGCGGCGACCACGCCGGCACTGTTGTCGATGCGCAGGTCGACTTCGGCCTGCGGCGCCTGCCGCAGCAGTTCGGCGATGCGCGGCGGCAGCAGGTAGTTGCCGATGGTGGTACTGGCGGCCAGCACCAGCCGCAGCGGTGCACCCTGCGACGGGTCGCCGCCGGCAGCCAGCTGCCGCTCCAGATCGGCGGCATTGACCAGCAGGGTACGCGCCGGCTCCAGCAGCGCGCGGCCGTGGCCGTTCAGGGCCAGGCGGCGGCCGATGCGGTCGAACAGCGGGGTGCCGAAGTGCGCCTCCAGTTCCTGCAGGGCGGCGCTGCTGGCCGACTGCGAAAGCGCAATGGCCTGGCCGGCAGCGGTGGTGCTGCCATGGTCGGCGATGGCGACGAAGACCTGCAGCTGGCGCAAGGTCAGGCGCATGGCACTTACCTTCTTGATGGGTAGGTTTCACCCATATTATTCGTTTTACAGGTCAGCGACAGAGGCGCACGCTTGCCCCATCACTCCAGCCCTGCCCCTGCCATGAACGCCCCCGCTCTCTCCCCCTGGTCCCTGCCCGCCCTGCGCCAACGCTGGCAGCCGCGCCTGCCCGGCCTGCTGCTGGTGGGTCTGATCGCGGCGGCGTCGCTGTACCTGGCCGAGCTGCCCTGGCTGCAAGCGCACGGTCTGAGCGCGCTGACCGTGGCCATCGTCGCCGGCATCGCGGTCGGCAACACCCTCTACCCGCGGCTGGCGCCGAGCAGCGCAGCCGGTGTCGGCTTCTCCAAGCACTGGCTGCTGCGCGCCGGCATCGTGCTGTACGGCCTGCGTCTGACCTTCCAGGACATCGGCCATGTCGGCGTCACCGGCGTGCTGATGGACGTGCTGGTGGTCGCCAGCACTTTCGGCCTGGCCTGCTGGCTGGGTGTGCGCGTGTTCAAGATGGAGCGTGAGGCGGCAATGCTGATCGGCGCCGGCAGCGCGATCTGTGGCGCGGCGGCAGTGATGGCCGCCGAACCGGTGGTGCGTGGCCGCGCGGCACAGGTCACGGTCGCCGTCTCTACGGTGGTGGTGTTCGGCACGCTGGCGATGTTCCTGTACCCGGCGCTGTATGCGCTGGTGCAGTCACACGGCTGGCTGGCAATGGACGCGCGCCAGTACGGTCTGTTCACCGGCGCGACGGTGCATGAAGTGGCACAGGTGGTCGCCGCTGGCCGCGCGGTCAACGAAGCGGCGGCTGACACGGCGGTGATCACCAAGATGGTGCGGGTGATGCTGCTGGCACCGTTCCTGGTGGTGCTGTCGCTGTGGCTGGCGCGTGGCGGCAAGGCCAGCGCCGATGGCAGCAAGGCGCGCATTGTGGTGCCGTGGTTCGCCTTCGGTTTCGTGGCGGTGGCCGGTTTCAACTCGCTGCACCTGCTGCCGGCTGGCCTGCAGGCGGGGCTGGTGCAGCTGGATACCGTGCTGCTGGCGATGGCGATGGCGGCACTGGGCCTGACCACCCACGTCTCGGCGCTGCGCCAGGCCGGGCTGAAGCCGCTGCTGCTGGCGCTGATCCTGTTTGCCTGGCTGCTGTTCGGGGGCCTGGCGATCCACCAGGGCGTGCTGGCCGTGCTGGGCTGAGCAGGAGCGTGCCGACCAGGGTCGGCACCCACCCGTAGATCCACGCCATGCGTGGATGGCAGCTCCAATTGGGGGGCAGAGCCCTTTCCTGCGGAAAGGGATCCGACCCCATCCCTTTAGGCGGGAGCGGCCGCGCGGACGGGTACAATGCGCCATGACTGACTTCTCGACCCTGCCGCTGAGCCCGGCCCTGCAGCCCGGCCTGGATGCCCTCGGCTACACCACCCTCACCCCCGTGCAGGCGCAGAGCCTGCCGGCCATCCTCGATGGCCGCGATGTGATCGCACAGGCGCCGACCGGCAGCGGCAAGACCGCCGCCTTCGGCCTGGGCCTGCTGCAGTCCATCGACCCCAGCCTGATCCGCGTGCAGGCGCTGGTGCTGTGCCCGACCCGCGAACTGGCCGATCAGGTCGGCAAGCAGATCCGCAAGCTGGCCACCGGCATTCCCAACCTGAAGTTGCTGCTGCTGGTTGGCGGCGTACCGCTGGGACCGCAGTTGGCATCGCTGGAAGGCCACGATCCGCATGTGGTGGTCGGCACGCCCGGCCGCGTGCAGGAACTGGCACGCAAGCGTGCGCTGAACCTGGGCGCGGTGCGCACGCTGGTGCTGGATGAGGCCGACCGCATGCTCGACATGGGCTTCGAAGAGCCGATCCGCGAGATCGCCGGCCGCACCCACAAGGATCGCCAGAGCCTGCTGTTCTCGGCCACCTTCCCCGACAGCATCCGCGCCATGGCGCGTGACCTGCTGCGCGACGCGGTGGAAGTGACCGTGGAGGGTGCCGACCAGGCTCCGGCGATCCGCCACCTGTTCTGCGAGGTGGAACCGGCGCACCGCCAGAAGGCACTGGCCGGCCTGCTGCTGAAGTACACGCCGGAATCGGCGGTGGTCTTCTGCAACACCCGCAAGGACGTGGACGAAGTGGCCAACTCACTGCAGCAGTTCGGCTTCTCCGCACTGGCCCTGCATGGCGACATGGAACAGCGCGATCGCGAGGAAGTGTTGTTGCTGCTGGCCAACCGCAGCTGCAACGTACTGGTGGCCAGCGACGTCGCCGCACGCGGGCTCGATGTGGAAGAGCTGGCGGCGGTGATCAACTACGAGCTGCCGACCGATGTGGAGAGCTACCAGCACCGCGTCGGCCGTACCGGCCGAGCCGGTGCCAGTGGCCTGGCGATCAGCCTGGTGGCCGGCCGCGAGAAGACCCGCGCCGAAGCCATCGAAGCGCAGATGGGGCAGCCGCTGGACTGGCAGAAGACGCCGCTGGCAACCTCGCGCCCGTCTGAACTGCCGCAGGCCGCAATGCGCACGCTGCGCATCGACGGCGGCAAGACCGACAAGCTGCGCCCGGGCGACATCCTCGGTGCACTGACCGGTGATGCCGGCCTGTCGAGCAAGTTCATCGGCAAGATCGCGATCTTCCCAACCCGCTCCTATGTGGCGATCGCGCGTGAGCAGGCCAACAAGGCCGTGGCCAAGCTGGAAGCCGGCAAGATCAAGGGCCGTCGTTTCCGCGTGCGGATGATGTGACTGAAGCAGCGTTGCCAACCTCGGTTGGCAACGACCTGACCTGGTAGTGGCCAACCTTGGTTGGCCCGTCCATGGCATCAATCGCGAAAAGCGCTGCCAACCAAGGTTGGCAACTACCGGTTCGCAGATACCCGCCTGATCAGAACACCAGTTCGGTGTGCAGCGGCAGGTCCGCTTCCCAGCGGGCGCGGCCGCCGAGACCGTCCAGTTCGACCAGCACGCCGGCACCGACCACGTCAATGCCCAGGCGGCGCACCAGCGACAACGCGGCGACCAGCGTGCCGCCAGTGGCCAGCACGTCGTCGATGATCGCGACGCGGGCACCGGCCGGCAGCGCATCGGCGTGCACTTCGATGCAGTCGCTGCGGTATTCCAGCGTGTATTCCTCGCGCAGCACCTGGCCCGGCAGCTTGCCCGGCTTGCGCACCGGCACGAAGCCGACGCCCAGTTCCAGCGCCATCGCGGCGCCGAGGATGAAGCCGCGCGATTCGATGCCGACCACCGCGTCCAGCTTCTGGTCGCGCCAGCGGTCGGCCATCGCGGTGATGGCACCGCGGAAGTCCTCGCTATGGGCGAGCAGCGGCATGATGTCCTTGAAGAGGATGCCGGGCTTGGGGAAGTCGGCGATGTCGCGCAGGCGGGAGGCCCACTGCGGAGCGACGATGGCGTCGGTCATGTCACGTTGGCTATCTGATGGCGGCATAGGGTACCTGTTCCGGGCGCCGCCTGCCTGTTGAGGGGTATCGGCCGGGCTGCGCCCGGCGCCTGCAGAGGCCACCGCGCAAGCAAAGGCGAAAGCAAAAGCCGCATTCCGTGGAATGGCGAGGTGGGTCCGGTTGCGGGAGACGCCGTAAACCCGTCCATGGGGGCTTGGCCGCGGCATCCATGCCGCGGACACTCCCGTAACCGGACCCACCCCGCCTTCGACAGATTTCTGCGATCTGTCGCGAATCCACGCCATGCGTGGATGAATCTCAATCGAGATCGAATATTTCGAGAATTGAACGAAAAGCATCCACGCATGGCGTGGATCTACCGTGTCGACCAAGGTCGACACCTACCAACAGCCGCCGGAATCTGTCAGAGGTGGGGCGGTGTCGGAGTGCGGGGTGTCAGCCGCATGGATGCG
>NZ_JAOCFV010000074.1:0-20281 GCF_029842145.1 Stenotrophomonas sp. GD03794 | reverse complement strand
TGCGGTTCTGCGCATCCACCTGCACGGTCACGCGGTCCTGGCGGAAGTCCATGGTCACCGCCATGCCGGGTTTGACCACCCGTGCACCGCGCGCGCCGCTGTCAGCCACCAGTTTCTTGATCGTGGCTTCGTCGGCGGTCTTGCCGGTGAAGGCGTCCAGCGCCTCCGGCCTGCATTCGTGCACGGCATCGGCCACGGGTGCTGGCGCGGGATCGTGAGAGGTGCTGCTGCCAGCGTGACTGCAGGCGGCCAAGGGCAGGATGGCGAGCAGGGCCAGGGGATTGAGGCGCATCGTCGGGCTCCAGGCGTGGATGGTGGCGGCAGTGTCACCGCTGCCACCGTCAGGCCGCGTCAACGCTTACTGTCCAACCAATGCCAGCGTCTCGCGCTCGCGTTGCTCCTCGCGTACCAACCGTTGCAGCAGCAGGGCCAGGGTCACTACGTCCTGGTGGTTGTGGTCGGCTACCCGGCGCAGGTTCACCGCGTCGCTGCCGCGCAGGAAACGCAGCCATGCGCCCGGCGCTTCAGAACCGGGCAGGTCGTCTTCGCGCACCACGCGCAGCAGCTGGCGTTCGATGGTGGACAGCTTGCAGTTCTCCCACGTGCCGCGATAGCGGCGGCGGGTCGGATAGAGCAGGTCGACGTGATCCAGCGCGCTGATCGGGCAACGCTGGCGGGCCAGCCGGTAGCGCGCCTTCAGCAGCGGCGCATCGTAGCTGCGGCCGTTGTAGCTGCAGAACACGGTGGACGGCTGCAGCCAGCGGGCGAAGGTGGCCAGCATCGCGTCCTCGGCGGCCATCGTCGCCATCAGCAGCTGGCGGATGCGCAGGCCTTCGCCGCGTTGCGGGCACACATGCCAGTCGGCGGCCCCGATCATGAAGGCGCGGGTGCCGGTGCCGCCGGCCAGGCCCGTGGTCTCGGTATCGAAGAACAGCAGGTCGCGCGGGGATACGTGTTCGCCTTCGCGGCGGGCGAAATCCAGCGACAGCGGCTGTGCCGGAATGGGCTGCGGCTGCAGCGATTCGATCAGGAACAGGCCCGGTGCGATTTCCTCACCAGGAAGCTGGCGATCCTGCGCGCTGGCGCGTGCCGGCGCGGCTCCACCCCGCGAACGCAGGCCGAGCAGGCGATGCAGGCTGCCCACTTCCGGCCGACGCAGCGGTGCGGCGGCTGTCACGGGCGCAGCAGCGCCGGTCGGCTTGTGGCGGATCTCCTGCTCGACCCAGGCGAACACCGAACGTTCGGCCGGTGGTTGCCGCGCATCGTTGGCGGCCACCGGTGCCGCAGGTGCCGCGGGAACATCCGGTGCCGACGGTGTAGCCGCTTTCGGGTCGCCGGCCTGCTTCCGCAGCAGGCGCAGCTTGTCCAGGCTCAGGCTCACGGGGCCAGCAGCTCCATCGGGTCGCGCGCGGTCACCACCACGTCGGGTACGTGCTGGCAGGCCTCGGCATCGAACAGGTCCAGCACGCGCAGCGCCAGCGCACGCGGCGAGGTCTCATCCTCTTCCTGCGCGGCCAGCACCGGGCCGACACAGGCCGGGCAACCGGCCTTGCAGTCGCAGCGCTGCACCAGTTCGCGCGCGCGCTGCACCAGCTCGGCCTGGCGCTGCCACAGCGGTTCGCTGAGGCCGACGCCGCCGGGGAAGTTGTCGTACAGGTAGACGGTGGGCACGAACTCCTGCAGCAGTTCGACCGTGCCCGGGTCGCCATTGCTGCCGCGCAGCTGGCCACGGCCGCTCTGGTCGGCGATCGCGAACCAGGCACCATCGCCGTTGCCGACCGACTTCTGCAGGTCGCGCGCATCGGCCATCACCGCCACGGTGGCGACGATGTGCAGCGCATAGGCGGCGCCGAGGAAACCATCGAGCGCATCCTGCTTGCTGGCGAACGCGCGCAGCAACAGTGCCTGCGGCAGCTGCCACCACACCGCGGTGGTATGCAGTTCCTGGTCGGGCAGGTTCACCGGGCCGTAGCCGATGTTCTCGTGCGTGTAGTAGCGGATCTTCTTGTAGCCGGCCACGCGGCGCACCACGTGCACTTCGCCATGATGCGAATCACCACGGCCGGCCACGCCGCCGTCGAAGCGGTCCAGCACCTTGAGCTTTGTGAAGTCGATGCTGTCGGTGTAGTAATCCACATGCGTGCGGGTGACATAGGCCTTGCGGCCGTCCCAGTCGAGCGTCTCCACCTGGTACGGGGTGGACTGCACCATGTGGATGGCGCCCTCGTACAGGGTGAGCGCGGCGGCGGAGTAATCCACTTCGGCGATGATCTGCTGGCGGCCATCGCTGCGATCGACCACCACGAAGTTGCCATCGGCCACCGCACGCAGACTGACCGCGTTGGCCGGATAACTGTCGGCGATCCATTCCCAGCGTTCGCCCTCGCGGTGGATCACCTCGGTTTCGGCCAGCGCTTCCAGGAACACTTCCGGGTCGATCGGGCCGAAGCCATCGCCGACCCGGAACGGCAGCTCGAAGGCTGCGCAGCGGATGTGGTCGAACAGGATCAGCGGCTGGTCCGGCGCAATGCGTGCGTGTTCGGGCGAGGCCTCGGCGAAGAAATCCGGATGGCGCACCACGTACTGGTCCAGTGGTTGCGAGCTGGCCACCATCACCCCCAGCGCCGGCTGCTGGCGGCGGCCGGCGCGGCCGAAGCGCTGCCAGGTGGCGGCGACGCTGCCGGGGTAGCCGTTGAGGATCACCACGTCCAGGCTGCCGATATCCACGCCCAGTTCTAGCGCGGAGGTGCTGACGATGCCGTCGATGGTGCCGGCGCGCATCGCACGCTCGGTCTCGCGGCGCTCGGTGGGCAGGTAGCCACCCCGATACGCGCGGATGCGCGGCGGCTTGCGCGGGTCGTGGTCGAAGATGTCCTTCAGGTACTTGGTCAGCACCTCGACCATCAAGCGTGTCTGCGCGAACACCAGGGTCTTCAGCCCGGATTTGATCGCAATGCGTGCGATGCGGTTGCTCTGCGAGCGCGCCGAGGCGCGCAGGCCCAGGTCCGGATTGATCACCGGCGGGTTCCACAGCAGCACCTGCTTGGGGCCGCTGGGCGCGCCGGACTCGGTGATGGCGGTGACCGGTGCCTCGATCAGTGCCTCGGCATGCGCCTGCGGGTTGCCGATGGTGGCCGAGCACAGGATGAACTGCGGTTGCACGCCGTAGAACGCGCAGATGCGCTTGAGCCGGCGCAGCACGTTGGTGACGTGGCTGCCGAACACGCCGCGGTAGGTATGCACCTCGTCGATGACGATGTAGCGCAGGTTCTCGAAGAACTGCGCCCACTTGGTGTGATGCGGCAGGATCGCCTGGTGCAGCATGTCCGGGTTGGAGACCACGATGTCGCCGTGAAGGCGGATCGCCTGGCGTGCATCGCCGGGGGTATCGCCATCGAAGGTGAAGGCCTTCACCCCCAGATCGCCGGCGCGGTTGAGCTCCAGCAGCTCGGCCACCTGGTCCTGGGCCAGCGCCTTGGTCGGGAACAGGTACAGCGCCTTGGCCTTGTCCTGCATCGCCGCGCTGACCACCGGCAGGGTGTAGCACAGCGACTTGCCGCTGGCGGTGGGGGTGACGATGGCCACGTGCTCGCCGCGCTGGCTGGCCTCCCAGGCTTCGGCCTGGTGGCTGTAGAGCTGCTCGATGCCCCGCGCCTTCAGCGCGGCAGCCAGGGCCGGCGGAACCGAATCGGGAATGGGCGCATAGCGGCCTTCCCGGCCGGGAAGGGCAAAGCTGCCGGTAATGCGGTCCTGGTAGCGGCGCTGCAGGCGCGCGCTGAGCAGGGCGCCGTCACGGGCGGGCAGGCCATCGCGGGTGGCGAGCTTCTGCTCGGCATCGGCGGTGCGCTTGGCGAGTTCGTAAGCCATGGAAGATGGAGCCGGGACGTTTTACGAGGGGTCACATGGCACCACAAAGACGTCTCAGGATGTGAGACACGATCATGGGATGGAGTGAACCGTTCAGTGCGCTCAGGCCATGGCATCAAAGCATCTCCCCTGGCTGAACAGCCACCGACGCAGCAACGAAATCTGAAGCCTGCATCCGTATCCTTGGGTGCTGGACGCAACCAACAGGGTGGATGGCTGTGGCACGACGTGGAACGCAGGGAGCAGTCCTGGCCGGCATGCTGCTGGCTGGCATCGCGCAGGCACAGCAGTCCACGCCGGTCGTGGTGCCCGACCCGGCGCCCGAGCCTCCTGCAGATGCGCCGGCGGCAACCACCACGCCGGTTTCCACCGCACTGCCGCAGGACAACGTCACCACTCTCGGCGAAGTGCGTGCGCTCAAGCCTGAAGACGAGCCGCTGGACCTGTACCGCTTCAAGAACCCGGTGAAGTTCGGCGACAACCGTTTCAGCCGTGACTGGAGCGAACCGCCGTCGCCGGAGCAGGTCAGCATGAGTGGCGGCTACATCATGATGGGTGTGGTCAAGGGGGTCATGGCGGCCGCCAAGGGCGTGAACAAGCTCACGGGTGGACCTTCGCAGATCCAGGCCGCCGTGGCGCGGCCACCGCCGGAACTCAGTGCGGAGCAGCAGCGGCGCGCGCTGCTGTTCTCCCAGGAACAGAATGCTGGCGACGCGCCGCCGGTGAAGTAGGCCGGTATATTCTGCCGGCTCCCCCACCGCTAGTGCCGCCATGTTCCTGCGTTCGATCTGCCTGATGGCGGCATTGCTGCCGGCGTCCGCCTTCGCGGATGGCATCGCCGGTGATGGCGCCTGCCGCAATGGCGCGTTTCCCTCTGAACAGAGCCGGTTCGCCCTGGCGCGGGTGGTCGATGCGCCCCGTCTGTACCTGCTTGGCGACATGGACGGCTGCCCGGCGAAGGGCGAACCGGCCTGCCGACAGCGTAGCTATGTGGTCAATGGCGATACCGTGGTGACCGGGCGTGATCTTGGCCGCTACCGCTGCGCGTTCTTCCCGAACAAGGTGGGCGGCAGTGCTGGCTGGGTGGACCGCAGCAAGCTGCAGGCGTTGCCGGTGGTCGTGCCGTCGCTACAGGATTGGGCGGGCAACTGGAAGGACCGCGACAACGGCCTGCGCATCACCGTGCAGAGCGGGCAACTGCATGTGGAGGGTGACGCCTACTGGCCCTCCGCCAACCCCACGCCGGAGCAGCGTCCCTACGGGCCGAACATGGGCCAGGTGGAAGCGCGCGCGCCGCCGCGTGGTGCCGATGTCGAGTTTGTAGAGGACACCTGCAAGGTGCGCGTGCATTCGCTGGGGGAGGTGCTGATCGTGGCCGACAACAGCGAATGCGGTGGCATGAACGTGCGCTTCAACGGTGTGTACCGACGCGTTGGTACACGCTAAACGGCGCACCCCATCGATTCACGTCATCGAGCGCCAATCAACGTTGTGCTAGGTAGCCGAGTATGGCAGCGGGGATGAAAGGAGTGTCGACCTCTGGCCGACCCCAGTAAGAGAGCACGTCGGCTAGTTGGTCAGGATTTGTAGGTATAAGCGGTTGGCGCACGCAGCTTCCTCAGGGAGGGGCGGCCTAGCGATGAGAAGATATGAAATGATCAGTTGACTTGCCGCTCAGTTTCCCGACCATGTCACTATGTAGCTTGGAATGAGCGCGCCGGTGGTGGGGGAAGCTGCTGGTGCATCGAAAAATAAGGCGTCAGTATGATTAAGAGTTTCAAGATTGACAATTTCAAAGCTCTCAATGATTTCCAGATTCCGGCTGGAGTCGGGGAAAAGTTGGGTCACCTCGTTTGCTTGGTTGGATTGAATGGGGCGGGGAAAAGTACCGTGCTTCAGGCGATTGATTTTGTCTCTCAACTAGTGGTTGGTGACTTGTCAAAGTGGCTATCCAGCCGTGGCTGGAAGAGGGCCGACTTGACAAGTCGGCCAGGCAAGAAAAGAAATATAAACATAGAGATCGAGTTTAGGGTCGCGAAGTACACTCTAGAGTGGAAGGCGGTTTACAACTCGCAGCTTGGAAGGTGTACTCGAGAAGATCTTCGATTCTTGCCCGATGATGCTAGTTCCAAGGTGTTTCCTACGGGAGAGGTTGGTTATTCCCATGATGGTGGAGCGTTTAAGGTTAGCTCTGGATACAGAAGAGATCTGCTGACCGATTTCGAGGGGTCTTTATTCAATCGCCTGAAAGTTCACGGGCTTGAAATATCGAAAGAAGAAAAGATGGCTATATACCTCTTTCGGCTTTGTTTCGAAGGTGTAAAGTCACTGGAGCTTCTTAGTCCGAGCGCAATGCGCCGCCCATCTAAAAAGGCTGTTGACGTTGGGTCGGGTGGCGAGGATCTTGCGGCTTTCGTCCACGGTCTGGCAAAGTCGGAAGCGGCATCCCTAAATGAAGCTGTTGCGGAGATATACCCGCATGTGAAGGCGATTCGTGCGCGAAATGCTCAATATGGATGGAAAAGGATTCATGTCGAGGAAGAATACTTCGGAAATTCCGAAGTTGACTCGCGACATATCAACGACGGCCTTCTAAGAGTGGCAGCTATAGTCGCTCAGACTGTAGCCGAGAGCGCCGTTCTTCGGAAGCTGGACGCATCTGACGACGCAAGTCTCGTGAATCCAGATCAGAAGGGCTATGACGTACTTTTGCTCGATGAGCTTGAAAATGGAATTAATCCAGAGGTTATAAGAAGTCTGGTGGGATATTTGCATGGCGTGCGGCAGCAAGTGGTTTTTACTACTCATAGTCCGATGCTTCTTAACTATCTTGAAGATAATGTTGCGAATGAATCGGTTTTTCTTGTTTTTAGGAAGCGAGATGGGTCATCTGGAGTGTCGCGTTTTTATTCCATTCCTTCGGTAAAAAGTCGACTGGAAGTGATGGGTGCTGGAGAGGCATTCGCGGACGTGAGTCTGGGGGACATTAGCAAGGAAGCAGAAGGAATGTGTCGTGATTCTAATTCTGTCGGGTGAGGGTGGAACTGATCTGGGAGGGGAGTCGGAATTCGGAATGCGACCTGGACCGATGGCTCATTTGGTCGATCAGTTAATTGAAGATTTAATTAATTATTCTCCAGTTCAGTGTCAGTCCGTAAAATGGTATAGCAGGTCTCAGCTTGGCGCTCGTGCAAAAGCAACTAGTGTTCCCCGAATAACACTGCCCGGATTCAAAAGAGCGCAGGGTTATGTCGGTCACTTTAAGCAAGCTCAAGCTCTTGGGATCCTCGCGCGGGAGACTGAGCAAAGAGAAGGTGCACCTAGTCTCGCTGTTATGTTTCGAGATTCGGATGGGACCAATTCTAGCCCAGCAAGCCATTGGGAGAATTTGGTCAACGCAATTGATTCAGGGTTTAAGGCTGCCGACTATTTGTACGGCGTTGCTATGGTTCCAAAGCCTAAGCAGGAGAGCTGGCTTCTATGCGCCCTGAAGGATGATCCCTATGTCGGGTGCCAGCCTCTGGAAGATGAGTCGGGCAATGACGATGCGCCGAGGGCGCTAAAGGCAATGCTACGAGATGTTGTCGGATTTGAACCCTCCGTGGACGAAATGTGCGAGTGGATTACTACGAGAAGGTTTGACTCGTCACGAGTGCAAATGGCAAGTTTTGAACGCTTCAAAGAGAGTCTTACGCAGGCGATCAGGGCGTTGCAGGCGCGTTGACGCGTTAGGCTCAGCGCCGCCGTTCCAGCCACCACAGCAGCGATGCGCACAGCACGAACGCCAGCCACCACGGCCAGCGCGATCCTGGCACGGGTTGCATCACCAATGCGTTCGCCGGCGTGCTGGAGACCAACGCCTGAGTCGTCGCATCGATCATTGCCTGCCGATGCAGCACGGTCGCGGCTCTTGGGTCGAACACATAGCGCCAGACGATGCTGTCGCCATGCTGCAGGCGCTGCCAGCCTGCGTCACGTGGCCACCAGCCGGCGCAGCGCAGGGTCGAGGTCGCGCCATCGACGACCAGCGGTACTCCGTCGCCACCTTCGTTGAAGACCTGCAGCGGCGCCTGCACGCCGCACAGCGTCTGCCGTTCGCCTGCCCAGCTGATCGGCTGCGGTGACCACAGCGCATCAGCGCTGCCCTGTGCACGCGCCAGCGTGGCCACCACGCTGCTCCACAGTTCGCCGTGGCGGTCGTCGCGCCCGGCCAGCACCCAGCGCCAGCTGTCGGTCATCGGCAGCAGGCCGATGCGGCCCTTGCCAGCCGCGCGCCAGCCGCCGATGGCGTTGCCAGCACGATCCTGCAGCAGCGCGCTGCTGCCCGGCACCTGCAGCGCCAGGGCTTCCAGCGCGGGCAGGGTGGCACTGTGCGAACGGCGGTCGGCCTCCTCACCGTAGCCGGTCGGCAACGTGCCGGCGGCGAGCGGGCCGCGTCGTGCGGCGAGGATCGTGCTTTCGCCATCGCCGGGAAGTTCAAGGAGGTGGCTGCTGCCATCGCCCAGCACTGGCAGGCCCAGATCGCGCAGTCGCTGGCGCGCGCTGGCCGAAGGTGCGCCTGCACTGCGCACCAGCACGCCGAGTCCCTCGCGCAGCGCCTGGCGCACGGTAGCCAGCTGGCCTGCACTCAACGCTGCCAGGCTGCGTTCGTCCAGCAGCAGCAGGTCGCTGCGTGCCAGTGTTGCAGCATCGAGCGAAACCGCGCCATCACCCACGCTGAGCCCAGCGCCGGTATCGGCCTGCACCTGCACGCGGATGCCGGCATCGGCGGCCCAGCGGCGCAGGTACTTCAACTCCGGGCCCGGCGCACTGGCACGCACCAGCAGCCGTATGGGGGCGGCCGGCAGGGTCTGCTGCGGCACCGGCGCGCTGTCCACCACATGGCCTTCGACATCGAGCAGGCGCAGCTGGAACACGCTGCGGCCTTCGGCGCGGGCGATGCCGCTGAGCTGTACGCGGCCATCTTCGGCAACCGCCGTGCGATCAACCACGCTGCCCGCCGGGTCGAGCAGTTCGGCTTTCGCCTTTGCAGCACCACGCGCCTGTGCGTGCACGTCGAAACGAGCACCGGGTGCGGCATCGGCAGGGGGTTGCAGGACGATCCAGCCGCGCGGCTCCGGTGCGGCCTGCCAACGTACATCCGGTGGCAGCACCGCGTCGCGGTCGCGCGCGACCAGGCCCGCACCGACCAGGGTCAGCGTGGACGCCGGATGCTTGCGCAGCGCGGTGGCCAGGTCGGGAACGCGCTGTGCGCCGGGCACATCGGCAGCTTCCGGCAACAGCAACAGCGGGCCTTCGCTGGCCGGGAGTGCGCCGGCCTTGCCGGCGTCGATTCCCAGCACGACCAGGCCGCCTGCGGGTTGCTGGCGGGCGGGCGGCACCAGGCAGAAATACAGCAGCGCGGCGACGATGATCTGCAGTGCGATCACGATCCACCGGCGGCCGGGGTGCGCGGTGTCTCCACGCAGCTGGCGCACGCTGGCGATGACCACGATCAGGGCGAGGGCCAGCGCAATCCACAGGTTCACAGCGGAGGCGTTCATGGCTGCGCCTCCAGCGCGTCGAGGTAGCGCTGGCCCATCGCATCGGCGGCACTGCGCCGCATCGCCTGCGGCAGCGGACGCTGCAGCGCCCGCCACAACTGTGCGCGCAGGCGCTGGCGACAGTCGTGGCAACCGGGCTCGATGCGCAGCTGCTCGATGGCCGCAGCCAGATCGAGTGCATCGGGCAGGTAGGCGGCGTTGCGCTGCTGCCAGGCCGCGAGCGCATCCAGATCCGGCGCGCCGGTGTCATCGCCGAGACGCTGCCAGGCTTCGACGATGGCCGGATCGGGCGGGGTGCGGGCGGCCAGCGGCAGTTCACGACTGGCCAGCCCGGCGCGATCGCCACCGAGGCGGCGGCCTTCATCGATCGGTGGCAGCTCCGGTCCGACACGGGCCAGATAGATGCGCTCGGCCTGCTGCACCTGCTTGATGAAGCCCAATGCCTTGTAGGCGAAGGGCAACGCCTGCTCCGGTCGGCCCTGGCGCAGCTCGCCTTCGGCCGACCACATCTGGTCCAGCGCGGCCTTCAGCGTGGCGCGGGTCTGCGGGTCAAGCAGGGTGGCCGCCTCGGCATGGTCATGGGTGTGGCCGTATTCGGAGAGCACATCGGTGGCGCTGCCGAACACCGGTGGCGTATCGGCATTGGACGCCTTGCCGCCGTGATCGTGGCCATGCTCATTGTGCGCCCCGGCCTCGGCACCATGGTCGTGATCGTGATCGTGATCGTGATCTTCGTTGTGGCTGTCTGCAGCCGGTGCATCGCTGGTGGGCAGGTCGCTGGTCGGCGGTGGCTTCGGCGCACCTTCGCTTTCCTCGCCCAGGAACTGGCCATAGCGCAGGCGCAGGATGCGCTGGTCGACACCGATCGCATCGCTGCGCTTCACGAAGTCTTCCGCAGCCAGACCGCGACGCTGCCGGATCAAGGCTTCAGCATCGATGATGATCTGCCGCTGGCTGCGGAAGTACGCAGGCAGGGTCTTCTTGATGCGGCCTTCCAGCTCCGCACCGAGCGCGACCTCGGCGCTGGGCAGGCGCAGGATCACGCTGCTGCTGCGCCCGGTCTGCGGCGTGGGTGTGTGGTTGTCGCGCACTTCCAGCTGGGCGATCACATCGTTGCCCGGCTGCGCGCCCAATGCAGCCAGATCCAGCGTATGCGCGAAGCGCCGTGCGGTCGGCTCGCCATTGCCGGTGAGGCTGACGCTGCGGCGGACGAAGGTGATGTTCTCACCGCTGCCCTGGGTGGTGGTGATCGACAGCGTTGCCTGCGCGGCCACGCCGTAATCGTCGCTGGCCTCGAAGCGAAGTGCCCACTGCCGTTGCCCGGGCGTGCCCAGTACCAGGCTGGCCGCGGGCTCCAGCACGCGCACGCTGGGTGCGCGGTCAGCCACTACATCCAGCCGATGCAGGCGGGTCTCTGCCAGTGCCGGTTCGCTCACCACGCGGTACAGCACCGGCGTGCGTGCCACATCCTGCGCCTGCCACTGGCCATCGTGCTCGCTCAGTGGCAACCGGCGACCATCGTGGAACTGCAGCCATGCCTTGTCCGGTGCGCGGTCGAAGCGCAGGGACCAGGACAGCCGGCTGTCGGCGGCGACCTTGGCGTCCAAGGCATTCTGGGTGAGCATGGCCTGGCCGGTATAGGCCGGCGCGTCGATGCGAAGGCGGGTGGACTGCAGGTGCAGCGGGCCCGCGGCGGCGGTGCTGCCAGGCGCCGACGTGCGGGCAGGCGCGGAACCGGGATTCGAACGTGGCCAGCCGAGTGCCAGCACAACGATGGCCAGGCCAGCGATCCAGCACAGCGCCAACGCCCCACGCGGCCAGCGCGGACGCAGTTCCGGCATCGCACGTTCCAGCGTGGCCAGCACATGCGCGCGCTGGCGCTGCTGCAGCGGATTGAGGGTGAGCGTATCGGCAAACAGCAGATCGGCACTGTCCTCGCTGGCGCCGCTGCCATCGAGCTGGCGCTGCAGCCACTGGCGGTCCAGCCGGCGGGCGCGTGCAGTGGCGAGGGCCGCGCAGGCGAGCAGGCCGATCGTGCCGACCACGCAGGCGATGTCGAAGCCCGCCAGGCGCAGCGCCAGCACCGTTGCGGCCAGCGCCCACGGCAGGCCCAGCAGCAGGGTGACGAGCGCATGGCGGCGGCGCGCGCGTTGCCAGGCGTGCTGTAGGGTGTTCATGCGGGCCCCCTGCGTCGGCTACTGCTGGCCATCCAGCGTTCCAGCGCGAACAGCAGCACGATGGCCAGCAACAGCCAAGGCGTCGGCTCTCGCAGCGGCGGTGTTGCAGCAGGCAATGCGGTTCGGCGCGGTGCCTGGTCACGTGCATCGCCCAGGCGCGGAGCCGTGGGCGGCTGCAGCGCCAGCAGCAGGGCACGCGGCAACTGCGGATCGCGCAGCGCAGCGTTGCTGGCGGCATTCCAGTCACCCGGCAGCGCCAGCAGATAGCCGTGGCCGATGCGTTGCTGCCACAGCAGCGGTGCGCCTTGGGCGTCGCGCAGCAGGATGCTGGCGCTGGCAGCAGGCTTGCCGGCAGTCATGACACGACCGCCGTCGCGCAGCCACGCCTGCCAGTGTGCTGGCAGTGCATCGCTGCGGCTCCACACGCCGATTTCGCCGCGCTCGGGCACAGCATCCCCGGCCAAGGGCGAGGGCGGTGCCTGCACACCCCACGCGCGTTGCAGTGCGTTCAACCAGTGCTGGGCAGTGGCCGAAGCATCGCTGTGCACGCGTAGGCGCGGCGACGTCGCGGCACTCGGTTGCGCAGTGGCCGGCATCGGCTGCGTGTGCCATCGCACGTCGCGCGACAGCTGCAGGCGTGCGCCGTCCAGGCCGGGCAGGGGATCGGGAACGTGCACGGTCAATGCGGTGCCCGGGGGCAGTTGTGCATCCAGTTCGCGCAGCAGGCTGGGCAGGGAGGCCGTGGACGCAGGTGGCACTTGATCAATGGCCGGGAAACCGGGCGCCAGCCAATGCCAGTTGCCCGCTTCGGCGGTCCCGCGTAGTGCGGTCGCGTCCAGCCCTGGAGCAACGACCGTCCACGCAGCGGGGGCTGGCGCGGGCCCGGTCAATGCGGGTCGTGCCAGCAGCAAGGCGAGCGCGGCCAGCAACAGCAGGCGCACCAGCAGCAATGGCCAGTCATCGAAGCGGATGCGCTGGCGCGGCCGGATCTGTGCACGCAGCCAGCGCAGCGCGGCGAAATCCAGCGGTGTGTACGGATGGCGGCGGGCGAGGTGGATCAGCAGCGGCAGCAGCCATGCGGCGAGCGCAGCCAGGCCGAGCGGGAACAGCAGGTTCATCCGCCGCCCCCACGGGCAAACAGTGCCTGCAGCGGCTGGTCCAACGGTTGGTCGAGCCAGCCGGTGGCACTGGCGATGCCGCTGGCTTGCAGGCGCGACTGCAGCGCACTGCGTGCGTCGGCGAAGCGCTGCAGGTAGTCGGCGCGGATCGCCGCACCATCGCCCAGCAGTTCCTCGCCGGTCTCGGGGTCGCGGAAGCGATGGCCGGCGTCGAACGGGAAGTCGTGCTCGTCGGCGGTCAGGATCTGCAGCAGTGCCACTTCGCGGCGTGCGTTGGCCAGTTGCTCCAGCAGCGTGATGCCGGCCTCGTCGAAACCGTCGCCAACTGCCAACAGCAGGTCGCCCGGGCGTACGCGCTCCCACAGGGGACGCAGGCGATCGGCCGCAGGCCAGCCACCGCGTGCCTGCAGGGCATGCAGTTGCAGATGCACGCGGTCACGCTGGCGTGCGCCGTTCGCTGCGGGCACCAGCTGCAGGCCATCGCCATTGATCGCCAGCAGGCCGAAACGGTCGCCCTGCTGCAGGGCCAGCTCCACCACGCACGCGGCCACGCCGCGCATGTGGTCCAGGCGCGTGCGCTGCGGTGCCGCGCGATCGGCCTGGCCGGCGGAAGCAGTGGCATCGAGCAGCAGCCAGACCGTGATCGGGCTTTCGCGTTCGGATTCGCGCACGAAGAAACGATCCGAGCGGGCGTACAGCTTCCAGTCGATCTGGCGCAGTTCGTCGCCCGGCTCGTAGGCACGGTACTGGGCGAATTCGAGACCGGCACCGCGGCTGCGGCTGGCGTGCTGGCCGATGCCGCTTGCGCCGCTGGCCAGGCGCGGCCGCAACCGCAGCGTGCGCAGGCGCGCACGCAGTTCCGGTGGCAACGTCAGCGGGGCACCTGCGTTCACGCGTGGCTCAACCCGGGAACGGCACGGCCTGCAGCAGGGCGGCGACCACGTCGTCGGCACGCTTCTGCTCGGCCTCGGCGGCGAACGACAGCAGCAGGCGATGGCGCATCACCGGTGCGGCCAGTGCCTGAACATCCTCGCGGGTGGCGGCGAAGCGGCCCTGCAGCAATGCGCGTGCCTTCGCCGCCAGCACCAGCGACTGCCCGGCGCGCGGGCCGGCACCCCACTTCACCCACTGGTTGATCGCGGCCGGTGCGCCTTCGCCTGGGCGGCTGGCGCGCACCAGGCGGGTGATCCAGGCCAGCACATCCGGGCTGACATGCACCTGGCGTACTGCGGCCTGCAGGGCGATCACCGCTTCGGCATCCATCACCTTCGGCACCGCGTCGGTGGCGCCGCCGGTGGTCTGTTCCAGGATCTGCCGTTCCTCGTCTTCGCTGGGGTAATCCACCAGCACGTGCAGCAGGAAACGGTCCAGCTGTGCTTCCGGCAGCGGGTAGGTACCGGCCTGCTCGATCGGGTTCTGCGTCGCCAGCACGAAGAACGGTGCGGGCAATGCGTAGGTGGTGCCGGCGTAGCTGACCGTGCGCTCCTGCATCGCTTCCAGCAGCGCGGCCTGGGTCTTGGGCGGGGTACGGTTGAGTTCGTCGGCCAGCAGCAGGTGGGTGAAGATCGGGCCCTGCTGGAAGCGGAAATGGCGATGGCCGGTGCCGTGGTCTTCCTCCAGCAGCTCGGTACCGAGGATGTCGCTGGGCATCAGGTCGGGGGTGAACTGCACGCGCCGGAACTGCAGTTCCAGCGCCTGCCCGAGCGAGCGCACCAGCAGGGTCTTGCCCAGTCCCGGGGCGCCTTCCAGCAGGCAGTGGCCGCCGGCCAGCAGGCCGATCAGTAGCTGTTCGACCACGGTGTTCTGGCCCACCACTGCGCGTGCAAGCGCGGCGCGCAGATCATGCAGGCGCGGCAGCAGGGAATCGAGGTCGGGGGAGGTCATGGGCGTGCAGGTCCTATCAATTGTTCAACGCGTACATCACGATGTTGACGCCGAAGCGGGTGTTGTCTTCGGCCAGGAAGCGCTTGTTGCGCCAGTCGTAGTCCCACTCGCAGCCGTAGTCCTTGTTGCTGTAGAGCAGGCCCAGGCGGCCATCGACCTCGATGCCCTTCAGGTAGTCGTGCACCAGGTCGTCGCCCCAGCCGTTGAGTTCGAAGCTGGTGGCGGGCGGGCCATCGGGGAAGCGGAAGAAACTGCGGTACAGCGGATGGCTGTTGGGCAGCTTCTGCAGTGCCTTCGGACCGAACAGGCGACCCATCTGCGCCTCGAACGAGGTGGCGAACAGGCCGTCGATATCGTGGTTGCAGTCGTCGACGAAGACGAAGCCGCCATTGCGCACGTAGCGCACGAAGTTCTGCCGCTCGGCGGCGTTGAACTCCACCAAGGTGTGTCCGGCCAGGTAGCAGAACGGCGCTTCCAGCATGCGTGGGTCGGCCAGTGCGACAACATGCTCCTGCGGATCCACCCGCAATGAGGTGTAGTCGATCAGCGAGGTGATCAGGTTGGACGGCATGCGCGCGTCCACGTCCCAGTCGCCGGAGTCGTACTGCAGGCGGGTGAACCAGAAGTCGTAGCGCGAACTGCGCGGGCCTGACTGCGCCCAGGCTGGCAGCGCCGCCGCCGAAGCGGCAGCGGCCAACCAGCGCAGGCAGGCCCGGCGATCCATCAGACCGCGTCGGACAGCGAGGTGAAGGTGAAATCGCGCAGCTTCATCGGCGGGATCATCATCACGTAGCTGGATTCATCACCGGCCACGCGCACCGGCTTGCCCAGCTCTTCGATGTTGTTGAGCATGATCACCGGCGATTCGTTGAAGCGGAAGTTCTTCACCGGGTGCTTGATCTGGCCGTTCTCGATGTAGAAGGTGCCGTCACGGGTCAGGCCGGTCAGCAGCACTGTCTGCGGATCCACCATGCGGATGTACCAGGTACGAGTGACCAGGATGCCCTTCTGGGTGCCGCGCACCAGCTCGGCGGTGCTCTTGTCGCCACCACTCATCAGCAGGTTGCCCGGCGTTGCCTTGGCGGTCTTGCCCTGCTTCTGTGCCCAGAAGCGCGAGTAGTCCAGGTTGGCGATCTTGCCGTTCTCGATGATCGCCATGCGCTCGCGCGGCATGCCTTCGCCGTCCCACGGCAGCACCGGCGCGTCCGGATGCCACGGGTCGGCGATCATGGTCACGCGCGGGTCGTAGACCTGCTCGCCCAGCTTGTTGCCACCGCCCTTCTTCGACAGGAAGCTGCGGCCTTCATCGGCCGAGCGGGCACTGAAGAAGTTCATCATGAAGCTGATCAGGCCTGCCGCCGCGGCCGGCTCCAGGATCACCGTGTACTTGCCCGGTTCCAGCGCCTTGGCTTCGGCCGATTCGGTGGCCTTGCGCATGGCGATGCGGATGTCCTGGTCGGCCTTGAAGTCGGCGGCATCCTTCAGGTTGCGGCCGACCCAGCCCGAACCGCGGCCATCTTCGGTGCGCACGGTGCAGGTGTAATCGAAGTTGGTGGTGCGCTGGTAGGCGAAGTTGCCATTGCTGTTGGCGGTGGCCTGGAAGCCCTGGCCGTCCTCGAGGAAGCCGGCGGCGATCAGGCCGTGGCCACGGCACGGGGCGATCGAATCGGCGGCGACCTTGGCGCGGAACGCCGGATCGATCGCTGCGGTGGATTCGCTGAAGGTCGGGCTGGCGCGGTAGCTCTGCTTGCCGATGGCCGGCATGAACTCCGGGTTCTCCGGGGCCAGGCGGGCCAGGTCTTCGGCACGGCGCACCACGCGCTCCAGCGCGGCATCGTCGAACTCGTTGATCGATGCGGTACCGACGCGCTTGCCGAAGGCGACGGTGACCGCCAGCTCGGTGTTGTCGACGATGCCGCTGGTGGAGACGTTGTTCAGTGCGAAACGGATGTTGCCGCTGATCGCGCCGGCCAGCACGGCGGTGCACTCGTCGGCCTTGGACAGGGCGATGACCTTGTCGAGGATGGCCTTGGCCTGGGCTTCGGTGAAGATACTCATGGTGTAAGGGCTCCTGACCGGTCAGCCGAGGCTGCGTGCGGTGTTGATGACGTTGATGCCGTTGAAGCGCGCGGTGGACGAACCGTGCGAGACCGCCGAGACCTGGCCCGGCTGGCCCTTGCCGTCGAAGAACGAACCGCCCAGGCGGTAGTCGCGCTCGTCGGCCACGGCGGTGCAGGCATTCCAGAACTCCGGCGTGCGGATCTGGTAGGCCACGTCTTCCAGCATGCGGGTGATCTGGCCGTTCTTGATCTCGTAGAACAGCTGGCCGCCGAACTGCGCGTTGTAGCGCTGCTGGTCGATCGAGAACGAACCGTCACCGATGATGTAGATGCCGTTCTCCACGTCCTTGATCAGGTCCGGCACGCTCAGCGGCTTCCTGCCCGGTGCCATCGACACGTTGGCCATGCGCTGGAACTGCACGCTGGACCACGAGTCGGCATAGCAGCAGCCGTCGGACTCGGTCTTGCCGAGGATGTGGGCCTGGTCGCGGATGGTCTGGTAGTCCACCAGCTTGCCGTTGCTGATCAGGTCCCAGCGCTTGCACTTCACGCCTTCATCGTCGTATGCCACCGCGCCGAGGCTGCCCGGCTGCGTCTTGTCGGCGAAGATGTTGACCAGCTCGCTGCCGTACTGGAAATGCTGTTCGCGCTTGTCCAGGGTGGCGAAGCTGGTGCCGGCGTAGTTGGCTTCGTAGCCGAGCACGCGGTCCAGTTCCAGCGGGTGGCCGATCGATTCGTGGATGGTCAGCCAGGTGTGCGATGGGTCGAGCACCAGGTCGTACTTGCCCGGCTTCACCGACGGTGCCTTCAGCTTCTCCTGCGCCTGCTTGGCCGCGGCGATGGCGTCTTCCTTCATGTCGTAGGAAGAACTGTAGTTGACCACGCCATTGGGGCTGACCACCTTGCCGGCGGCGGCGCCATCCAGGTACTCGTAGCCCAGGCCCATCGGCGAGGACAGGCCCGAGCGGGTGCGGAACTTGCCGCTGGACTTGTCGATGGCGGTGACCGTCATCGGTGCCCAGATGCGGTGCACGTCCTGGTCGATGTAGGAACCATCGGTGGACGCGAAGTACTTCTGCTCGTTGACCAGGAACAGCATCGAATTGACGAAGCTGGCGCCGGCGCCCATCGCTGCGGCGTTGACGTCCAGCAGCAGGCCGACCTTGTCCTTGATCGGCACCTCCATTGCATTCTTGCGGATCGGCGTGCGCCAGCTCACCTCACCCACGCCCGGCGCTTTGGCCAGCTGTACGGGAGCGGTCTGCACGCCGGCATTGGCCTTGGCGATCGCCGCGGCCTGCTGCGCGGCCCTGGCCACGTCGGCGGTGCCCAGCGCATTGGTGGCGGCGAAGCCCCAGGCGCCATTGACGATCACGCGGATGCCCACGCCGGTGGACTCGGTATTCACCACGTTCTGCACCTTGTCCTCGCGGGTGATCACGAACTGGCGCAGGTAGCGGCCGATGCGCACGTCGCAGTAGGTGGCACCGGCGCTGCGTGCGGCCTGCAGGGCGGCGTCGGCCAGGCGCTTCTTCAGCGCCGGGTCGAGGCTGGACTGCAGCTGCTCGGCGGCGATCACCTTGCCGAAGAAGGAGGGCACGATCAGCCCGCCCGCGGTAAGCCCGGTCAGGGCCAGGAAGTCACGTCTTTGCAAGGCTGCTCTCCATGTCGAAGGATGGGTGGCTCAAGCGCCGAGACTGCGCGCGGTGTTGATGATGTTGATGCCGTTGAAGCGGGTGGTGGACGAACCGTGCGAGACCGCCGAGACCTGGCCGGGCTGGCCCTTGCCGTCGAAGAACGAACCGCCCAGGCGGAAGTCGCGTTCATCGCAGATGGCGGTGCAGGCATTCCAGAATTCCGGCGTGCGGATCTGGTAGGCCGCATCCTCGACCATGCCGGCGATCTTTCCGTCCTTGATCTGGTAGTACAGCTGGCCACCGAACTGCGCGTTGTAGCGCTGCTGGTCGATCGAATACGAACCGCGGCCGTGGATGTAGATGCCGTTCTCCACGTCCTTGATCATGTCCTCGACGCTGAGCGGCTGCTTGCCCGGCGCCAGTGAGACATTGGCCATGCGCTGGAACTGCACGCTGGACCAGGAATCGGCGTAACTGCAGCCATGCGATGCATCGCGGCCGAGGATATGGGCCTCATCGCGGGTGGCCTGGTAGTCGACCAGGATGCCGTCGCGCACCAGGTCCCAGCGCTGGGTCTTCACGCCTTCGTCGTCGTAGCCCACCGCACCGAGGCTGCCCGGCTGGGTCTTGTCGGCGAAGAAGGTGACGATGTCGCTGCCCCAGCGGAAGCCGGCATCGCGCTTGTCCAGCGTGGCGAAGCTGGTGCCGGCGTAGTTGGCCTCGTAGCCGAGCACGCGGTCCAGCTCCAGCGGGTGGCCGACGTTCTCGTGGATGGTCAGGAACAGGTTGGACGGGTCCAGCACCAGGTCGTACTTGCCGGGCTTCACCGACGGCGCCTTCAGTTTCTCGCGCGCGTGGCGGGCGGCGGCAATGGCGTCCTCGACCGGGTCGTAGGAATCGCGGTAGGCAGTAATGCCACCGGGCAGGTGCACCTTGCCGCGCGCATCGCCATCGAGGAACTCATAGCCCATGCCCATCGGCGAGGACAGCCCTGCACGGGTGCGGAACCTGCCGCTGGCCTTGTCGATGGCGGTGGCAGTGAACGGCAGCCAGATGCGGTGGATGTCCTGGTCGATGAACGAGCCGTCGCTGGACGCGAAGTACTTCTGTTCATTGACCAGGAACAGGGTGGAATTGATGTAGTCGGCACCCGCATTCAGCGCGGCGGCGTTGAGCGCCAGCAGCAGCTCGACCTTGTCCTGGATCGGCACCGCCATCGCGTTCCTGCGGACCGGGGTCTGCCAGCGCACCTCACCCACCGAGGGCGTCGGCGCCAGCTGCACCGGCCGGGTCTGGATGCCGGCGTTGGCGCGGGCGATGGCCGCCGCCTGTTCGACCGCAGCACGCACGGCGGCCTCGGTCTGCTGGTGGGTGGCAGCGAAGCCCCAGGCCCCGTTGACGATCACCCGGACGCCGACACCGGACGATTCGCGGTTGGTCACATTGCCGACCTGGTGCTCGCGGGTGATGACCGACTGGTTGAGGTAGCGGCCGATGCGCACATCGCAGTAGCTGGCCTTGGCCGTGCGTGCGGCGGCGAGCGCCACGTCCGCCAGGCGCCTGCGCTGGAGGGTGTCGACCGGGGCGAGCAGCTGCTCGGCGGCGATGGCACGGGAATGCGGCAGCAGCAGGCCCGCCAGGCCCAGACCGGAAAAAGCCAGGAACTCACGTCGTTGCACAGCGTTTCTCTCTCTCGCTTGCGTGCGGCCGGCAACGGGCCGAGCCGATCACGTCAACCACTCGACTTTCGCCAGCGCGGCGCGTCCGGGCAAGTGACTGCAGTCATGGTTGGGTGGGTTTCGGCAGGGCTTGCAGCCCTGCACCTGCAGAGGCCAAAGCAACAGCAACAGCAACAGCGGGCATTCCGTGGGTTGGCGGGGCGGTGTGGGTGGGCAGGACACGCCGTAAACCCCGCTCCGCGGTCCGGCCCAGCCGCTGGCGGCTGGGCGTTCGGGCGCTTGCGAAGCACTGCTTCGCAAGCAAAGCGCCCTCACC
>NZ_JAOCFV010000073.1:0-20815 GCF_029842145.1 Stenotrophomonas sp. GD03794 | reverse complement strand
CCTCGCCAGCCCTCAGGAAGCCAGTTTTTGCCGTTGCCGTTGCCGTTGATCCGGCGGGTGCCGGGCCGCAGGCCCGGCCAAACCCCTCAGTTACGCTTGAACAGCGCCTGCACATCCTTCCGGAACGCTGCCTGGCTGTCCGCCCGGCTGTAGAACATGTGCCCGCCCGGGTAGCTCCGCACCTGCACCCGGTCCGGATTGCTGCCCATCGCCGGCATCTGGTCCACCGTCAGGATCGACCCCATGAACGGGCACGACAGATCATTCCAGCCATGCACGATCAGCACCTGCAGATGCGGATCGATCGCCACCGCCTGGCGCAGCTGGGTCACCGCGCCCTGGCGCAGCTCGCCGTTGCGGTCCCACAGCCGGTTCACCTCGTAGTTCAGCGCCTGGTAGCGTGCATCCACCTTCCAGCCGACCACGCGCGTCACGAAGTCGACCATCGCGGTGGTGGTCGGCGCAATGATGCTGTCCAGCAGCGGATCGTTGGCGCGCTGTTCCGGATCATTCGGGAACGGATCGAACGCGGTCACGTTGGAGTCGTAGCGGCTGCCCAGCGTGCCCTTGTCGCGGAACACCTCACGCAGATAGGCCTGCGTCTCCAGTCGGCCACCGGCGCGGCGCACGAACTGCGCATCCAGCCCGGTCAGCTCGGTCACCCGGCGCAGCATCGCCTCGGTCGCCTGCGGATCGCTGCGGCCCTTCATCAGCGCAGTGGCGTAGTCGCCGCGGGTGTATTCCACCACGTCGCGCATCGCCGCATCGGTCAGTTTGCCCTGGCGCTCCAGGTGCGCTGCAGCGATCGACGGCAGCGTCTGCATCCACGCCATCGGCGAGACATCGGCGTTGTCTTCCAGGGTCGGGCTCAGGTACGGCGACACCAGCACCAGGCCGTTCATCGCCACGCCCAGGCGGGTCTGCAGGAAGTGGGTGATGCGCGGGCCGCGGTAGCCGCCGTAGCTCTCGCCGGTCAGGTACTTGCGTGACGCCATGCGCTGGTTGCGCAGCAGCCAGTCATAGATCGAGCGCGACAGGTACTCGATGTCGGCACCGGGGTTGTACAGCCGCTCCTTCGCTTCGTCATCGCCAATGCGCGCGCGGCTGAAGCCGGTGCCGACCGGATCGATGAACACCAGGTCGGTGAAGTCCAGCCAGGTGCCCGGGTTGTCGTGCAGGGTGGCCGGCGCGGACGCGCTGTCACCCTCGGAGCCGAAGGTCACCACCTTGGGCCCGATCGCGCCCATGTTGAGGTAGACCGACGACGCCCCGGGGCCGCCATTGAGCGCAAAGGTCACCGGCCGGTCCTTGCCCGGCATCGTGTAGGCAGTGAACACCACATCCGCGATCACCTTGCCCTTCTCGTCACGCACCGGCAGCGTACCAACGGTGGCGGTGTAGTCGAGGGTACGGCCGGCCAGGCGCATGCTCTGGCGAGCCGACGCATCAGCGGGCAGCGCAGGCGCTTCAGTCTTGTCGTCGTTCGGATCGGGTTTGGCGTCGGGCGCGGCCAGCACGCTGGCAGGGGCGATGAGCAGGCCGACGCAGAGCGCGGCAGTGTGCAGCAGGAACTTCATGGCACCGTATCGGCAGCGGAAGGGGATTCCGATGCTAGGCCGGTGGCGGGCCATGCCGTATGTGTCCAAAGGCATGGCCGTGCGTTGAGCTTGCCACTGGCCAGATTGGGTCAAGCGGGCAGGACGGTGGCCGCCTCATCGTCGGCCAGCAGGCCATACACGGCCGAATCCGACAGTTCGCCCTGGATGCGCCAGCGCTGGCGCAGCACGCCCTCGCGGTGGAAGCCGAGGCGGTCGAGCACGCGTGCCGACGGCACATTGCGTGGATCGATCTCGGCCTCGATGCGATGCAGGCGGAGGGTGCCGAACAGGTAGGCCAGCATCTGCCGCAGGGCCTCGTGCATGTAGCCCTGGCCCTGACGATCGGGTGCAAGCAGGTAGCCGATCTCGGCGCGTGAGGCGTCTCGATCGATCGCGAACACCACGCAGATGCCCAGCAGCGGACCCTCCAGCGATTCGCGCACGGCCAGCTTCAGCTGGGTGCCGATGGCGTGGGCGGCAAGGTCGTCGTCGATCTGTTCGCGGGCTTCGGCCGGTCGTGTCCAGGCCGGGTGGTTCCACCAGCGCATCACGTCCGGGTTGGATTGCAGCGTGAACAGCGCAGCGGCGTCGTCACGGCGGATCGGGCTCAGGACCAGGCGCGCGCTGTGCAGCGGCAGGCCGGGGAACAGCAGCGAGTGGCTGGCCAATACGGTGGTCCACACGGATGGACGCGCATTATGGCGCCACCGGGTTTGCCGATGGGGTCGTAATGCCTGTAGAGCCGATGCCCGGCTGCCGTGAATGGCCGGGGTCGGATCCCTTTCCGCAGGAAAGGGCTCTGACCCCACTGCCGACCGTCTTGCCGCGTGCCTGGGGTCAGAGCCGTTCCCCGCTGGGAAACGGATCCGACCCCGGTCAGGGATCAGGCTTCCAGCGAAGCCAGGTCGCCCTTGGTCTCCAGCCAGCCCTTGCGGTCCGACGCACGCTTCTTGGCCAGCAGCATGTCCATCAGCGAGCTCGTCTGCTCGCGATCGTCCACGGTCAGCTGCACCAGGCGACGGGTATCCGGGTGGATGGTGGATTCACGCAGCTGCGGCGGATTCATCTCGCCCAGGCCCTTGAAGCGGGTGACGCTGATGGCGCCCTTGATCTTCTCGCGCTCGATCTTGTCCAGCATCGTGCGCTTCTCTTCCTCGTCCAGGGCGTAGAACACCTGCTTGCCCACGTCGATGCGGAACAGCGGCGGCATCGCCACGAACACGTGGCCGGCATCGACCAGCGCCGGGAAGTGCTTCAGGAACAGTGCGGTGAGCAGGGTGGCGATGTGCAGGCCGTCGGAGTCCGCGTCGGCCAGGATGATGACCTTGCCGTAGCGCAGGCCGCTGATGTCGTCCTTGCCGGGATCGCAACCGATGGCGATGGCCAGGTTGTGCACTTCTTCCGAGGCCAGCACGCTGTTGGACGAGACTTCCCAGGTGTTCAGGATCTTGCCGCGCAACGGCATGATCGCCTGGAAATCCTTGTCGCGTGCCTGCTTGGCGCTGCCACCTGCCGAATCACCTTCCACCAGGAACAGCTCGGTGCGCGACAGGTCCTGGCTGATGCAGTCGGCCAGCTTGCCAGGCAGGGCCGGGCCCTGGGTCACCTTCTTGCGGACGACCAGCTTTTCGGTCTTCAGGCGCGCGCTGGCGCGCTCGATGGCGATCTGCGCGATCTTCTCGCCCAGTTCCACGTTCTGGTTCAGCAGCAGGCTGAAGGCATCGTGGGCGGCGCCTTCGACGAAGCCGGCGGCCTGGCGCGAGGACAGACGTTCCTTGGTCTGGCCACTGAACTGCGGGTCGGTCATCTTCAGCGACAGCACGAACGACACGCGGTCCCATACGTCTTCCGGGGCCAGCTTGACGCCACGCGGCAGCAGGTTGCGGAAGTCGCAGAACTCGCGCAGCGCCTCGGTCAGGCCGGTGCGCAGGCCGTTGACGTGGGTGCCATGCTGGGCGGTGGGGATCAGGTTGACGTAGCTTTCCTGTACCAGTTCGCCTTCCGGCAGCCAGGCCACGGCCCAGTCCACGATCTCGGTGTCTTTCTTCAGGTTGCCGACGAACAGCTCGGCCGGCAGCATCTCGCGATCGCCCAGCTCCAGCTTCAGGTAATCGCGCAGACCGTCTTCGTAGTACCAGGTATCGACTTCACCGGTGGCCTCGTCGGTCAGCTTCACGGTCAGGCCCGGGCACAGCACGGCCTTGGCGCGCAGCAGGTGCTTGAGCGCGCGCACCGCGAACTTGGGCGTGTCGAAGTACTTCGGGTCCGGCCAGAAGCGCACGCGGGTACCGGTGTTCTTCTTGCCGACGCTGCCGACCACTTCCAGCGGGGTGGCGCGGTCGCCGTTGCGGAAGGTGATGCGGTGCTCGGCACCTTCGCGCTTGATGTGCACCTCGACCAGGGTCGACAGCGCATTGACCACGCTGACGCCGACGCCGTGCAGGCCGCCGGAGAAGGTGTAGTTGTTGTTGCTGAACTTGCCGCCCGCATGCAGGCGGGTGAGGATCAGCTCGACACCCGGGATCTTCTCTTCCGGGTGGATGTCCACCGGCATGCCGCGGCCGTCATCGCTGACCTCCACGCTGCCGTCCTTGTACAGGGTGATCTCGATCGAGCGGGCATGGCCGGCGAGGGCCTCGTCCACCGAGTTGTCGATCACTTCCTGCGCCAGGTGGTTCGGGCGCGCGGTGTCGGTATACATGCCGGGACGGCGCTTGACCGGGTCAAGGCCGGACAGGACTTCAATATCGGCGGCGTTATAACGGGCGTTCATCTGTCTTCGAAAGCTTGGAGCGACGGGCAAGTGTGGGGTCTGGCACGGGATTTTGCACGCCTGCGGTTCAGTCTCGGCGACGCAGAGGGGGTAAAATGGCAGTCGCTGGAATCTGAACGCCGGCGGCCCCCGTTGGGTCGAAACGTCCAAGCCATACCGCGAGGAGGACCTCATGAAGAAGTTGCTGACCATTGCGATCCTGGCCGCTGCCGCCGTTGCAGTGCCGCTGGTGGTGGCGCAGAACGCCGGCCAGCCGGCCCCGCAGCAGGGTGACCAGGCCGACAAGGCGCAGGCCGAAGCCGATGCCAAGGCCAAGCGCCGCGCGCAGGCCAATGCCGAAATGAAGGCGCAGGGCCAGCCGGCGCCGCAGAAGGAAGAAGAGGAAGAAGCGCGCAAGAAGCGCTGATCCTGCCCCCTGCCAGGCGCCCTTGCGACAAGGGTTGCGCTCCGGAACGCCCCGCTCAGCGGGGCGTTTCTTTTTGGGAACGTGGCGTCTGCCCCTTGGGTTGGCGGCCATCAATCTGTAAACTATGGCTTTCCGGGAGTAAGTGCGTGTCCACCATTTGCGAATGGGCTGGAGCGGCCAAGCGTGGCTTCCAGCATGGCGGGTCGCAGGTGACGGTCGAATTGACCGGCACGGCCACCCCGACCTCGCACGATGGTCCCCGTCCGGCGCCTGCCGCCGCGCGGATCCGCACCTCCCTCGCTGTCCCAGCGAACCGGAAAACCCCCTCCGAGCACCATGCCTGCCCTCCGGGTGCGCGTGGTGCTGCCGTTTTCCATTTCCAGACAGGATGCTTGCAGCCATGACTCCCTTGATTTTCGTAACCGGCGGCGTGGTGTCCTCGCTCGGCAAAGGCATTGCCGCTGCGTCACTGGCCGCCATTCTCGAAGCCCGTGGCCTGAAGGTCACGATGATGAAGCTCGACCCGTACATCAACGTCGACCCGGGCACCATGAGCCCGTTCCAGCACGGTGAGGTCTACGTCACCGACGACGGTGCCGAGACCGACCTCGACCTGGGCCACTACGAGCGCTTCGTGCGTACCCGCCTGAGCCGCAAGAACTCGGTCACCACCGGCCGCATCTACGAGAACGTGATCCGCAAGGAGCGCCGCGGCGACTACCTGGGCGCGACCGTGCAGGTCATTCCGCACATCACCGACGAGATCCGCCGCTGCATCGACGAAGCCACCGAAGGCTACGACGTGGCGCTGGTCGAGATCGGCGGTACCGTCGGCGACATCGAGTCGCTGCCGTTCCTGGAAGCGATCCGCCAGGTGCGCACCGAGCGTGGCCCGGAGAAGGCGCTGTTCATGCACCTCACCCTGGTGCCGTACATCGGCGCCGCCGGTGAGCTGAAGACCAAGCCGACCCAGCACTCGGTGAAGGAGCTGCGCTCGATCGGCATCCAGCCGGACGTGCTGCTGTGCCGTTCGGAACAGGCCGTGCCGGATTCGGAGCGCCGCAAGATCGCCCAGTTCACCAACGTTTCCGAGCGCGCGGTGATCAGCGTGCCGGACGTGGATGTGCTGTACCGCATTCCGTCGGGCCTACATGCGCAGGGCCTGGATGAGATCGTGGTCAACCAGCTGAAGCTGGCCGACAAGGTCGGTCCGGTCGATCTGTCGATGTGGGAAGACGCGGTCGACGCGACCCTGCATCCGCTGGACGAAGTGACCATCGCCGTGGTCGGCAAGTACGTCGACCACCAGGACGCCTACAAGTCGGTCGGCGAAGCACTGAAGCACGGCGGCCTGCGCCAGCGCACCAAGGTCAACCTGAAGTGGCTGGAAGCACAGGACCTGGAAGGCACCGACATGGCCGCACTGGCCGATGTCGACGGCATCCTGGTGCCGGGTGGCTTCGGTGACCGTGGTTTCGAGGGCAAGGTGCTGACCTCGAAGTTCGCCCGCGAGCAGCACGTGCCGTACTTCGGCATCTGCTACGGCATGCAGGCGGCCGTCGTCGATTACGCCCGCAACGTGGTCGGCCTGGAGGGTGCCAACAGCACCGAGAACGACCGCCAGTCGCCGAACCCGGTGATCGGCCTGATCACTGAGTGGCGCACGGCAACCGGCGACGTCGAAAAGCGTGATGACAAGAGCGACCTCGGTGGCACCATGCGCCTGGGCCTGCAGGAGCAGCGCCTGAAGCCGGGCACGCTGGCCCGCGAGCTGTACGGCAAGGACGTGGTTGCCGAGCGCCACCGCCACCGCTACGAGTTCAACAACCGCTACCGCACCCAACTGGAAGATGCGGGCCTGGTGATCGCCGGCAAGTCGATGGACGACACCCTGGTGGAAGTGGTGGAGCTGCCGCGCGATGCGCACCCGTGGTTCCTGGCCTGCCAGGCGCACCCGGAATTCCTGTCCACGCCGCGTGATGGCCACCCGCTGTTCATCGGTTTCATCCGTGCCGCGCGCGAGCGCAAGGCCGGCGGCAAGCTGCTGCAGGAAGCCCGCGCCTGACTTGTGATGGGGGCCGCTGGCCCCCATCTTGCACGCTTCAACCCCCAGCGCACCGGCCCGGCCGGTGCCGCGGACAACAAGGAAACGCCATGAAACTGTGTGGATTCGAGGTCGGGCTGGACCAGCCCCTGTTCCTGATCGCCGGCCCCTGCGTGATCGAGTCGATGCAGCTGCAGCTCGATACCGCCGGCAAGTTGAAGGAAGTCACCGACAAGCTCGGCGTCAACTTCATCTTCAAGTCCAGCTTCGACAAGGCCAACCGCACCTCGGGCACCGCGTTCCGTGGCCCGGGCATGGAAGAGGGCCTGAAGGTCCTGGCCGAGGTCAAGAAGCAGATCGGCGTGCCGGTGCTGACCGACGTCCACGAATACACCCCGATGGACGAAGTGGCCTCGGTGGTGGATGTGCTGCAGACCCCGGCGTTCCTGGTCCGCCAGACCGACTTCATCCGCAAGGTGTGCTCGGCCGGCAAGCCGGTCAACATCAAGAAGGGCCAGTTCCTGGCGCCGTGGGACATGAAGCCGGTCGTGGAGAAGGCCAAGGCCACCGGCAACGATCAGATCATGGTCTGCGAACGCGGTGCCAGCTTCGGCTACAACAACCTGGTCAGCGACATGCGCTCGCTGGCGGTGATGCGCGATACCGGTTGCCCGGTGGTGTTCGACGCCACCCATTCGGTGCAGCTGCCGGGTGGGCAGGGCACCAGTTCCGGTGGCCAGCGTGAGCACGTGCCGGTGCTGGCTCGTGCCGCCGTGGCGGTGGGCATCTCCGGCCTGTTCGCCGAGACCCATCCGGACCCGTCCAAGGCCCTGTCCGATGGCCCCAATGCATGGCCGCTGGACCAGATGGAAGCACTGCTCGAGACCCTGATGGAACTCGATGCGGTGACCAAGAAGCACGGCTTCTCGCGCTTCGCGTGAGTCGTGACCCGTGGCTGGCGCTGGAAGCCCAGCGTCACCGCCGGAACTGGAAACAGTGGCCCTGGGGCCTGATCGCACTGGGCCTGGCCGTGCTGTTCACCGTGGGCATGTTTGGCCTGGTGCTGATCGGTGCCGCGTCGGTGCGCCCCCCGGGTGATGGCAGCAGCGCGCTCGATCTGCGCGCGTACTTCATTGCGCTGCTGGTCGCGGAGCTGCTCGGTGCGGTGGGCTGCGTCGCGGCCGCGGTGCTGGCCTGGCGGCTGAACCGCGGCAAGGTGACGGCTGGCCTGGCGATCATCCTGCTCTCGCTGTGGCTGGGTGCCCTGTTCTACGGATTGCTTTGATGAATACGACCACGTCGGCGCGTGGCTGGCCCTGGGGCCTGATCGCGCTGGGGCTGTCCGTGTTGACCTGGATCGCCCTGGTGGTGGGCGTGCTGGCCTTCACGTCCGGTTTCCGGCCGCCGGGGGACGGAAACAACGGCGTGCAGGAAACGCAGTGGTGGCTGCTGGGCGCGCTGGTCACGATGGTGCTGTCCTTCCTGGGCAGCCCGGTGGCGATGGTGCTGGCCTGGCGACGGCGGAGTGGCCCCATCCTGGCAGCGGTTGCCGGTGCATTGCTGGTGATGCTGGTGTCGATGGTCCTGATCGTGATCGGGTCCAGCTGGGGCTGAAGCCGCCCACGCCATTTGGCAAGTGGCGGGCAGCCGGGGATAATCACGCGGCATTCGTTTTGTCGCCCCCTCTCCATACAGGTAACCGGCCCGACCATGAGTACGATCCGCAGCATCCACGCCCGTGAAATCCTCGACAGCCGTGGCAACCCCACGCTGGAAGCCGAAGTCATCCTGGAGGACGGTTCGTTCGGTCGTGCCGCGGTTCCCTCCGGCGCCTCGACCGGCACCAAGGAAGCGGTCGAGCTGCGTGATGGCGACAAGACCCGTTACCTGGGCAAGGGCGTGCGCAAGGCTGTCGACAACGTCAACACCACCATCGCCAATGCGCTGAAGGGCTTCGAAGCCACCGACCAGGCCGGCCTCGACCGTCGCCTGATCGACCTCGACGGCACCGAGAACAAGGGCCGCCTGGGCGCCAACGCGCTGCTGGGTGTTTCGATGGCCGCTGCGCATGCCGCCGCCGCATCGAACAAGCAGGCACTGTGGCAGTACCTGGCCGCCAAGACCGGCGTGACCCCGTCGCTGCCGGTGCCGATGATGAACATCATCAACGGTGGTGCACACGCCGACAACAACGTCGACTTCCAGGAATTCATGGTGCTGCCGGTCGGCTTCACCTCGTTCTCCGAAGCGCTGCGTGCCGGTACCGAAATCTTCCATTCGCTGAAGTCGGTGCTGAAGGGCCACGGCCTGAGCACGGCGGTCGGTGACGAAGGCGGCTTCGCGCCGGACTTCCGCAGCAACGTCGAAGCGCTGGACACCATCCTCGAAGCGATCGGCAAGGCTGGCTACACCGCCGGTGAAGACGTGCTGCTGGGCCTGGACGTCGCCTCCAGCGAGTTCTTCGAGAACGGCAAGTACAACCTGGTCGGCGAGAACAAGCGCCTGACCTCCGAGCAGTTCGTCGACTTCCTCGCCGACTGGGCCGCGCAGTATCCGATCATCACGATTGAAGATGGCCTGGCCGAGAACGACTGGGCCGGCTGGAAGCTGCTGACCGACCGCATCGGCAAGAAGGTCCAGCTGGTCGGCGACGACCTGTTCGTGACCAACCCGAAGATCTTCCAGGAAGGCATCGACTCGGGCACCGCCAACGCGATCCTGATCAAGGTCAACCAGATCGGCACCCTGAGCGAAACCCTGGAAGCGATCGCCATGGCTGACCGCGCCGGTTATGCCGCCGTCGTCTCGCACCGTTCGGGCGAAACCGAAGACACCACCATCGCCGACATCGCAGTGGCCACCACCGCCACCCAGATCAAGACCGGTTCGCTGTGCCGCAGCGATCGCGTGGCCAAGTACAACCAGCTGCTGCGCATCGAGGAAGCCCTCGGCGCCAGCGCGCGTTACGCTGGTCGTGACGCGTTCGTTTCGCTGAAGCGCTGAGCCGATGCGCGACTGGCGCTGGATGCTGCTGGTGCTGGCCCTGCTGCTGGGCTGGCTGCAGTACCGCTTCTGGTTCGGTCCGGGCAACTCGGGTGAAGTGATGATGCTCGAAGCCCAGGTCGCCAACCAGGAGCGGGACAATGAGGGTCTGCAGCAGCGCAACGACGCGCTCGCTGCCGAAGTGAAGGACCTCAAGGAAGGCCAGTCCGCCATCGAGGAACGCGCGCGCAGCGAGCTGGGCATGATCAAGCCCGGCGAGAAGTTCTACCGCGTGGTCGAGGATGCGCCGGTCCGTCCGGTGCAGCCTGCCGCAGGCGTCAATGCCCAGGCCGGCGAACACCCGGCAGACGTGCCATGAGCGCGGCGATCTGGGTCGTTGTTCCGGCCGCTGGCCGCGGCACCCGCTTCGGTGCGCCGCTGCCCAAGCAGTACCTGCAGGCCGGCGGGCAGATCCTGCTCGCCCACACGTTGGACGCGCTGCTGGCGCACCCGGCCGTGGCCGGGGCGATGGTGGTGATCGGCCAGGACGATGCCGACTGGCCGGGCTGGAGTGAGTGGGCCGGCAAGCCGGTGCTGACCTGCATCGGCGGCGCGACCCGTGCCGCCTCGGTGCTGGCCGGGCTGCAGGCGCTGCCGGACTCGGTGCGCGCCGACGAATTCGTGCTGGTCCACGATGCCGCGCGACCGAACCTGTCGCTGGCCGATCTCGGCCGCCTGCTTGAAGTCGGCCGTGCCGATCCGGTCGGGGCGATCCTGGCCGCACCGGTGCGCGACACCCTCAAGCGTGCCGGCGACGATGGTGGCATCGATGGGACCGAGCCGCGCGAGCGCCTGTGGCGTGCACTGACGCCGCAGCTGTTCCGCCGTCACCAGCTCAGCCGCGCGCTGGCCGAAGCCGCGGCCGCCGGTGTTGACGTCACCGACGAGGCCATGGCCATGGAGCGCCAGGGCCAGCGCCCGCTGCTGGTGGAAGGCAGCGAGGACAACTTCAAGGTCACCACCCCGGCCGATCTGGACCGGTTCGAATTCGTACTTTCCCGCCGCGCCGGCTGACCGTCCGCGCGGCCCTGTTGCAAGGGTTGCATCCATGAGCACCGCACCGTTCCCGCCCGTCCGCATCGGCCAGGGCTACGACGTCCATGCCTTCGGTGAAGGCGATCACATCATGCTTGGCGGCGTGAACGTGCCGCACAGCTGCGGCGTGCTCGCGCACAGCGATGGCGACGTGATCCTCCACGCCCTGTGTGATGCCATGCTCGGCGCGTTGGCGCTGGGCGATATCGGCCAGCATTTCCCGCCGAGTGACGACCGCTGGAAGGGCGCCGACAGCAGCGATTTCGTGCGTCACTGTGACAGCCTGCTGCGTGAGCGCGGTTGGCGTGTCGGCAACACCGACATCACCGTGATCTGTGAGCGTCCGAAGGTCGGCCCGCATGCGCTGGCCATGCGTGAGCGCATCGGCGGGCTGCTGCAGCTGCCGCTGGACGCGGTCAGCGTCAAGGCCACCACGTCGGAGAAGCTGGGCTTCACCGGCCGCGGTGAGGGCATCGCCGCACAGGCGGTGGTACTGCTGGTGGCGGCATGATCCCGCTGCCGTTGGCGTTTGGTGCGCCGTTGTTGACGGCGCGTATCCGCACCACGCCGGACGATTTCCAGGTTGACGAACTGCCGGCCTTCGAGGCCACCGGTGAAGGCGAACACCTGCTGCTGCACATCCGCAAGCGCGGCGCCAACACCGTGCATGTGGCCAAGCTGCTGGCCAAGTGGGCCGGTCTGCCGGAAATGGCGGTGAGCTACGCCGGGATGAAAGACCGCCACGCGGTCACCACCCAGCGTTTCAGCGTGCACCTGCCCAAGCGCATTGCGCCGGACCTGGCCGAGCTGGCCAGTGACGAGATCGAAGTGCTCGAAGCCACCTGGCACAACCGCAAGCTGCAGCGTGGCGCACTGGCCGGCAACCGCTTCAAGCTGGTGCTGCGCGAGGTGCAGGGTGATGCTGCAGCGATCAGTGAGCGCCTGCAGCAGATTGCCGAGCGCGGCCTGCCAAACTGGTTCGGCGAACAGCGCTTTGGCCGCGACGGCGGCAACGTGCCGGCGGCATTGGCGATGTTCGGTGGCCGCCGCATGCGCAAGGACCAGCGTTCGCTGCTGCTGTCAGCCGCCCGTTCGGCGCTGTTCAACCGCGTGCTGGCCGCGCGCGTGGAGCAGGGCAACTGGGATCAGCCGCTCGATGGCGAAGTGTGGATGCTCGATGGCAGCCGCAGCGTGTTCGGACCCGAGCCGTACACCGACGTGTTGGCCGAGCGACTGGCGCGTTTCGACATCCATCCCAGCGCGCCGTTGTGGGGCGAAGGCGAGCTGCGCAGCACCGATGCGGCGCGCGAGCTGGAACTGGCCGCGCTGGACGACGAGGAATCGAAGGCGCTGCGGGCCGGCCTGGAAGACGCGCGCCTGAAGCAGGAGCGCCGCGCGTTGCGCCTGCGTCCGGCGCTGCTGCAGCACCAGTGGCTGGCCGACGACGTGCTGGAACTATCGTTCGCGCTGCCGCCGGGCTGCTACGCCACCGCCGTGCTGCACGAGCTCGGCCCGGTCGAAGACGCCTCTCAGGCCTGACAGGAAAAGGGGACGGAGGGAATTAAGTCGTTTGTGGCACAAACGACTTAATTCCCTCCGTCCCCTTTTTCATCTGCGCGCCAGCAGCACCAGCATCGCGCCGGTACCGCCTTGTCCGGTCGGTGCCGAGTGAAATGCCAGCACGTCGTTGCGCAGCCGCAGCAGGCGATCGACCAGGTTCTTCAGCACCGGCGCACCGCCATCGGACTGCAATCCCTTGCCATGGATGATGCGCACGCAGCCATAGTCGTGTGCATGTGCCTCCAGCAGGAACTGGCGCAGCAGCGTCTCGGCCTGCGCAGCGGTGGCGCCGTGCAGGTCCAGCTCGTCCTGTACCGAGTACTGGCCACGCTTGAGGCGCTGGAACAGGCGTGGTGGCAGATTGTCTCGGCGATAGCTGGCTACGTCACCGGCTTCCAGCGGCGTACTGTCGCGCAGCAGCCGGGCGAATTCGCCGGCTGCTTCGGCCTCGTCACGTTCGGCCATGCGCGCGCGCGGTTTCGGCCGGGGCGCGGCAGGCGCCGGCTCGGCGTCCTTGCGCAGTGGCGTCACTTCGCCGATGGCCGCACGGAACAATGCGGCCGGATCTTCGTCTTCAGGGTGCGACATGCGCACAGGGTAAACCGCCGGCGCAGGTCTGCCTATGACGGTTCGATGTCGGTCATGACCGCCGACAGGGTAGGACCGGCGGCTCGCATGCGGCACAATAGACGATGCCCTTGCAGGGTCGACGGCTTCCGCAGGGGAGTACGACGGTCCCGCCCACACTGCACGGTGACGGAATCGAATTCTTGGAAAATCAAGCGGTTAAATCGAAGATGCGAATCCTGGTCAGTAACGACGATGGCGTTGACGCCGCAGGCATCCGGATGCTTGCCTCGGTGCTGCGCGAGGCCGGCCACGAAGTGACAGTGGTCGCCCCCGACCGTGACCGCTCCGGTGCCAGCAACTCTCTGACCCTGGACCTGCCGATCCGCCTCAAGCGCATCGACCATTACACCGTTTCGGTGGCCGGTACCCCGACCGACTGCGTGCACCTGGCGCTGACCGGGCTGCTCGAGTTCGAGCCTGACATTGTCGTGTCCGGCATCAACAATGCCGCCAATCTCGGTGATGACGTGATCTACTCCGGCACCGTTTCGGCGGCGATGGAAGGCCGCTTCCTTGGCCTGCCGGCGGTGGCGGTTTCGCTGGTCAGCCGCAACCACGATCCGAAGCACTTCGAGACCGCCGCGCGCGCCGCAGTCGAGATCGTCGCCCGGCTCAAGGCCGACCCGCTGCCGGCCGACACCATCCTCAACGTCAACGTGCCGGACCTGCCGTGGAGCGAGGTCAAGGGCTTCGAGGTCACCCGCCTCGGCAACCGTCACCGTGCCGAAGGCTGCATCGCGCAGAAGGATCCGCGTGGCAACGAGGTGTACTGGATCGGCCCGGCCGGCCGTGAGCAGGACTCCGGCCCCGGCACCGATTTCCATGCAGTGCGCACCGGCCACATCTCGATCACCCCGATCCAGGTCGACCTGACCCGCTATCAGGCGCTGGAGAAGGTGGCCAGCTGGGTGGGCGGCCTCAGCGCCGCGCTGGACCGGCCGGCATGAGTCCGCGACTGCGCCTGCAGCCGGAAGCCGTTGGTATCGGCATGACCTCGCAGCGCGTGCGCGACCGTCTGGTCGACCGCCTGCGCGAAGCGGGCATTGCCGACGAATCCACCTTGAACGCGATCCGGGTGGTGCCGCGCCATCTGTTCATCGACGAGGCACTGGCCTCGCGTGCGTATGAAGACACCGCGCTGCCGATCGGCCACGGCCAGACCATCTCGCAGCCCTGGGTGGTCGCGCGGATGACCGAGGCCGTTCTCCAGGTGGCGCCGAAACGGGTGCTGGAAGTGGGCACCGGCTCCGGCTACCAGGCCGCCATCCTTGGTGCGCTGGGCCTGGAGGTCTACACCGTGGAGCGCATCGGCGATCTGCTGCGGCAGGCGCGCAAGCGCTTCCGCGCGCTGGGCATGAACATCCGCACCAAGCATGACGATGGTCGCGTTGGTTGGGCCGAGCACGGTCCGTTCGATGCCATCGTGGTCACTGCAGCGGCGCCAGCGCTGGTCGATGTGCTGATCGAGCAGCTTGCCGAAGGCGGTCGCCTGGTGGCTCCGGTCGGCGGCCCCAGCGCGCAGTCGCTGGTACAGCTGGATCGCAAGGCTGACGGCAGCATCGAACAACACGTGCTGGCGCCGGTCACCTTCGTACCGCTGCTGTCTGGCATGCTCGACTAATCCACGGAGCAGGGTTGCATGAAGATTTTCGGGCCGCTGTACGAGCGGGCGATGAAGTGGGCCGCGCACGAGCGCGCGCCAACCTACCTGACGGTGCTGAGCTTCTTCGAGGCGATCATCTTCCCGGTGATGCCGGAAGTGATGCTGGCACCGATGTGCGTGGCCCAGCCCAAGCGTGGCTGGTGGTTTGCCACCCTCAGCCTGGCCGGCTCGATGGCCGGCGCGCTGATCGGCTATGCGTTGGGCCATTTCGCCTTCGAGGCGATCAAGCCGCTGTTCGAGGCGCTGGGCATGCTTCCGGCCATCGAGCAGGGGATCACCACCGTGCAGGCGAAGATGGCTGAATCGCCGTGGGCGGTGTTCACCTTCCTGGTGCTGGGCGGCTTCATGCCGATCCCGATGAAGGTCTTCACGTGGGCATCGGGTATCGTCGGCGTACCGATGCCGCAGTACCTGCTGAGCATGCTGATCGGTCGCGGCAAGCGCGTGTTCGTGCTGGCCGCGGTCATCCGTATCGGTGGTGCGCGTGCCGAAGCGGCGCTGCGTCGCTGGATTGAACCGCTGGGCTGGATCGCCACCGCATTGGCGGTGGTGCTGATCGCCTGGCTTGTATGGAGGTCGAAGTTCGCATGAGTCCTGATCGTCTGAGCAAGGGAGTGCGCATCGGCGCGCTGGTGTTGCTGGTTTCCACCCTGGCCGCCTGTGGCACCGCTACCGTGGTTCGCCCCGGCGGTGGCAGCACTGGTGGTGGCGTGACCACGCCGAAGTCCTCGGTGCCCAAGCCCGGGCAGACCGTGGTGGTGCGCAAGGGCGACACCATCTATGCACTGGCCCGCATCCATGACATCACCCCGGCGGACCTGATCGCCTGGAACAGCCTGGACAACCCCTCGACGATCTATCCGGGGCAGGTGATCCGGCTGTATCCGGCCGGTGCCAGCGGCGGTCGCGCGCCCACCACGGTGGTCACCCCGCCGCGCTCGGGTGGCAGCAGCACCGGCAGCACCGCACCAGCCCCGGCGCCGGTTGGCCCGGTGAAGAGCAACATCGCCTGGCGCTGGCCGGCCGATGGCGCGATCGTCGGCCGCTACGTTGCAGGTGACGCGACCAAGCAGGGCGTGGACATCGCCGGCACCAGCGGCCAGGCAGTCAAGGCCACCGCCAACGGCGTGGTGGTGTACTCCGGTGCCGGCCTGGTCGGCTACGGCGAGCTGATCATCATCAAGCACAGCGACCAGTGGCTGTCGGCCTATGGCCACAACCGCAAGCGCCTGGTGAACGAAGGGCAGAGCGTGAAGGCCGGTGACCAGATTGCCGAGATGGGTCGTACCGGTGCGAACCGCGACATGGTCCACTTCGAGATCCGCTACAACGGCAAGCCGGTCGACCCGCAGCAGTACCTGCCGGCACGCTGATCGTCAGATGCGATAGCGCCGGGCCATGCCCGGCGTTCCTGGCCTGTAGAGGCGAGCCATGCTCGGCCCGGGTACTGCAGAGTGGTCATTTGCGACCTTGTGTGTCGCAGGCTCACCTTCACGGCGGACGGGATACCCGGCATTCTTGAGCGGTCCCAGTCGATCCGGCGCCCCATGCTCCGTCTTGCTTCCACTCTCGCGTTGCTCATCGTCGCTCCGCTGGCCTCCGCAGCCAGCGATCCGCGCGACGTGGTCACCCTTCTTTACGCGGCCGTCCAGGCGCCGGCTCCGGACGAAGCGACCATTCCGCCGTTGCTGGGCGATGCGCTGCGCTCAGCCATCGATGCGCAGCGCGTTTACGAGCGGACCTGTGCGGCGCTGGCCGCGCCTGACGAAAAGCCGCACATGCTGGACCAGAGCCCGTATCTCATGGCGCCGGATCGGCCGGAAGCGGTAAAGGTGGGGCTGCCCGCGACGAGCGGCGATGCCAGCTGGGTGCCCGTCGAAATGGCGGTGGGCGACTATCGCTGGACCGACCGGGTCCTGCTGCAGCGGCAGGGCCCGGACTGGAAGGTCATGGATATCCGCTGGGGGCAAGGCGGCAACCTGATCGGGCGACTGAAGCAGTTCTCGGCCTTCCGCTGCACCGCTTCTGGCGGCTAGCGCCGGGGCGCGCCCGACGCCTCGAACTCAGCCTTCCAGAATGAAAGCAGCCGCAACCTTGCGGCCTTCGCCGGCCAGGATGTTGAAGGTGCGCGCGGCAGCCGGATTGTTCATCACTTCCAGGCCGATGCCGCGTGACAGGCAGGCGGCCATCACCACCGCCGGCGGGAACACCTGGCGGTCACCCGTGCCGAGCACGATCAGCGCCGGATTCAGCGCCAGGATCGGCTCCAGGTCGGCCACCTGCAGCGCGGTGGCGCTCACCACCGGCCATTGCGTGACCAGCTGGTCCGGGGTCAGGAAGAAGCTGCTGCCCAGCACCTGGTCGTTGACCCGGGCCGAACGGCCGTCGGCCGCGCGCAGGCTGTAGGCGTAATCCGGCGGTTCGTGGTTCAGCTGCATGGCAGTAGGGCGATCAGCCGCGCGGCAGCACGATCTGGCGCTGTTCCTTGCTCGGGCGGTACAGCACGGCGACGTGGCCGATGCGCTGCACCAGTGCGCTCTCGGTGGCTTCGACGATCTCGCCGATCATCACGTCACGGGCGTCGCGATCCTCGGCAGCGACCTTCACCTTGACCAGCTCGTGGCGCTCCAGCACTTCGTTCAGCTCAGCGATGAAGGCCGGGGTCACGCCCTTGCCGCCGGTCTGCAGCAGGGCCTTCAGGTCGTGGGCTTGGCCGCGCAGGAAACGGGTCTGGGAAGCGGTCAGGGCGATGGACATGCAGGAAAACACGGTTGAATGGGGCGATCAGGGTATCATGAGGACCCCATCAGCCCCTATTTTCAATGGCTACCCGCAGCAAAAGCAGCCAGCGCTGGCTCAAGGAACACTTCTCCGACCCCTTCGTGAAGAAGGCCCAGGCCGAAGGCATGCGCTCGCGCGCGGCCTACAAGCTCGAAGAGCTGCTTGAACGTGACCGGTTGCTGAAGCCGCACATGGTGGTGGTCGACCTCGGTGCGGCCCCGGGTGGATGGTCTCAGCAGGTTCGGAGACAGATTGGCGACACCGGCCGTGTGCTGGCCCTGGACATCCTGGACATGCCGCCACTGGCCGGCGTGGAGTTCCTTCATGGTGACTTCAGGGAAGAAGCCGTCCTATCGCAGTTTGAAGCCATGCTCGGGGATCAGCCGGTAGACCTTGTGCTGTCGGACATGGCCCCCAATAAGAGTGGTGTAGGCGCGGTCGACCAGCCGCGGATGATGCATCTGGCGGAGCTGGCCCTGGATTTTGCCGACAACCACCTGAAGACCGGTGGGGCGTTCCTGATCAAGCTGTTCCAGGGTGAGGGCTTTGACGACTACGTGCGCGACATGCGCCGCCGGTACGACAAGGTCTCCATCCGCAAGCCGGAAGCCTCGCGCAAGCGCTCTCCCGAGGTGTATGCCTTGGGTCAGGGAAAACGCGCCCACATGAAGTAAGCTCGCAATGTACGCAAGTTCGACCCCAACGCAACGCCAGCACTGAGAGGAACACCGGAGCCAATGAGGATGAACGACTTGACCAAGAACCTCCTGCTATGGGTGGTCGTCGCCGTCGTGCTGATGGTGGTCTTCCAGAGCTTCTCGCCGAAGTCCTCCGGGGCCGGCGCGCAGGGCGCGTCGTACTCGCAGTTCCTGGACCAGGTGGACAGCGGCAACGTGCAGAAGGTCGCCTTTGGTGGCGACATGCGCGGCGGCACCAGCCAGCTGACCTACACCACCCGCGGTGGGCAGTCGTCCACCATCACCGCGCCGTTCGATCGTGACCTGATCAACGTGCTGCGTACCAAGAACGTGGAAATCGTGCAGGAGGAGCCGTCCAGCGGCATTTCCCTCGGCGCGATCCTGATGAATTTCCTGCCGGTCATCCTGATCATCGGCTTCTGGTTGTTCATCATGCGCCAGATGCAGGGCGGTGGCGGCGGTGCCAAGGGCGCGATGTCCTTCGGCAAGTCGCGCGCCAAGCTGCAGGGCGAAGACCAGATCAAGGTCACCTTCGCCGACGTCGCCGGCTGCGACGAGGCCAAGGAAGAAGTGGGCGAGCTGGTCGACTTCCTGCGCGACCCGTCCAAGTTCACCAAGCTGGGCGGCAAGATTCCGCGCGGCGTGCTGATGGTCGGCCCCCCGGGTACCGGCAAGACGCTGCTGGCCAAGGCCATCGCTGGCGAAGCCAAGGTGCCGTTCTTCTCGATCTCCGGTTCGGACTTCGTGGAAATGTTCGTCGGCGTCGGCGCCAGCCGCGTGCGCGACATGTTCGAGCAGGCCAAGAAGCACGCCCCCTGCATCATCTTCATCGACGAAATCGACGCCGTCGGTCGCCACCGTGGCGCCGGCCTGGGCGGCGGTCATGACGAGCGCGAGCAGACCCTGAACCAGCTGCTGGTCGAGATGGACGGTTTTGAAGGTGGCGAAGGCGTGATCGTGATCGCTGCGACCAACCGTCCGGACGTGCTGGATCCGGCGCTGCTGCGCCCGGGCCGTTTCGACCGTCAGGTCGTGGTCGGCCTGCCGGACGTGAAGGGCCGCGAGCACATCCTGAAGGTCCACATGCGCAAGCTGCCGCTGGCCGACGATGTCGAGCCGATGGTGATCGCGCGTGGTACCCCGGGCTTCTCCGGCGCCGACCTGGCCAACCTCTGCAACGAGGCCGCCCTGTTCGCCGCGCGTGGCAACGAGAAGGAGGTCCGCATGGACCACTTCGACCGTGCCCGCGACAAGATCCTGATGGGTGCCGAGCGCCGCTCGATGGCCATGAGCGAAGAAGAGAAGACCCTCACCGCCTACCACGAAGCCGGTCACGCCATCGTCGGCCGCCTGGTGCCCGAGCACGACCCGGTCTACAAGGTCACGATCATTCCGCGCGGCCGTGCGCTGGGTGTGACCATGTACCTGCCGGAAGGCGACAAGTACTCGATGAACCGCGTGGCGATCAAGTCGCAGCTGTGCTCGCTGTACGGTGGCCGCGTGGCCGAGGAGCTGATCTTCGGTGCCGACAAGGTCACCACCGGCGCCTCCAACGACATCGAACGCGCCACCAAGATGGCCCGCAACATGGTCACCAAGTGGGGCCTGTCCGACCAGCTCGGCCCGATCGCCTATGGTGAAGAGGACGACGAGGTGTTCCTGGGCCGTTCGGTCACCCAGCACAAGAGCGTGTCCAACGACACCGCGCGCCGCATCGACGAGGAAGTGCGCAACATCCTCGACGAGGCTTACGCACGCACCACCGAGCTGATGACGGCCAACCTGGACAAGCTGCACGCGATGTCCCAGCTGCTGCTGCAGTACGAGACCATCGACGCGCCGCAGATCGACGCCATCATGGAAGGCCGCGATCCGCCGCCGCCGGCCGGCTGGAACAAGTCGAACAAGGATGGTGGCAACGACAAGGGCGGCGACGCCCGTCCGCTGCCGCCGATCGCAGGCCCGGCCGAATCGCACTGACGGCCCTCTGCACGTGACACCAGACGAGGCCGGGGCAACCCGGCTTCGTCGTTTCCGGGCTACTGGCCCATCCCGAAGAACTGATCTGACGCTGGAGCCCGCATGTCCGCCCCGAAGCCCGAACCGATTTCCCACAACGCCGAAATGGTCATCGCCACCGTGGTCGGCGTGGGTGTGGGCCTGGGGGCCGACAATCTGCTGCTGGGCTGCGTGGTGGGTATCGGTGTCGGCATCGTGCTGAGCATCGCCAGGACCCTGTACGTGGACCGCAAGCGCCGCCGCCGTTGAGGGTATCGGCAGGGCTGCGCCCTGCACCTGCCGAAGCCGTCAAGCCAGAGCAACAGCAACAGCAACAGCAACAGCGGCATTCCGTGGTTTGGTGGGGCGGTGTCGGATGGCGGGGGCGCCGTGAACCCATCCATGGGGGCTTGGCAGCCGCTTGCTCGCGTGCGCATTCCTGCGCACACGGCAAGACCGGGGTTGGGCGTCCTGCCCAACCCGCCCGAGGCATGCCTCGGGCCCATGCGGCTGACACCCCGCCATCCGACACCGCCCCACCTCTGACAGATTCCGGGGGCTGTTGGTAGGTGTCGACCTTGGTCGAC